>JASEGU010000014.1:0-13910 GCA_030017835.1 Actinomycetota bacterium
TGAATGACTCTTATCTCAGGAGGACACCATTTACAGAACTTTGTGGGCTTGACTTCCAGTGGGCACGAAGAAAAGCGGATAAAAAGATATTTTCAATATAAATCAAAGCCCAAAATAATGCAAGAAAAGTGGCACTCAACGCTTAAAGGTTAAGAGGCTTTGCTACCATCACATGGCTATCGACCAAGCCCCGGAAGGAGAAAGAAGATAGATAAGTAGTTGAAATGCTAAAATATTGGTGGCGCATACGGGACTCGAACCCGTGATCTCCGCCTTGAGAGGGCGGTGTCCTAGGCCACTAGACGAATGCGCCACATTAAAAAGGGGTCGGCTGAAAAACTTCGAACAAGAGTATAAACTTAATGCTTCAAGTTGACAACATAACTTGTTCAATCACCGCTTTTCTACGATAATGAATTGATGTTGCCATGGTAAATCAGCATCCTAGCTTCACTGTTCTACCCCTTTCGTTTAAAGGAGTATCGTGGACGAAGCTCCCCAGCCAAAAGATAAAAGAATCTGCGGTGGCGACATTGTCATCTTGGAGGACGTGAATCAGATCTATCACGTTGGTGAGATTGACGTTCACGCTTTGCGCGGTGTCAATTTAAAGATAAAGCGGGGTGAATTCGTCGCCTTTTTGGGGCCGAGCGGCTCGGGCAAGACGACCCTCCTCAACCTGATCGGAGCCATCGATACCCCGACCAGCGGGCGGATAGTTATCGATGGTGAAGATATCTCCAACTACAACCGCAAACAGCTTACCGTCCTTCGCCGAGAGAAGATCGGCTTCATCTTCCAGTTCTTTAACTTAATACCAACCTTGACAGCAAAAGAGAATGTGGAATACGCTCGCGAGCTCGCTTCGCGCGACCACAAACCCCCCTCCAGAACCTCAGCCAAACTCCTTGAAATGGTCGGTTTAAAGGAGCGGGCAAACCACTTTCCCTCTCAGCTCTCCGGAGGTGAGCAGCAACGGGTGGCCGTAGCTAGAGCGCTCGCAAAAGACCCCGTCCTCATCCTGGGCGATGAGCCGACCGGTAGCTTAGATTTTCGGATGGGCAAACTCGTCTTAAAGTCACTCAAAGAGTTGAACGAAAAGACGGCATGACCTGCATGATTGTGACCCACAACACGTCGATCGCAAAGATAGCCGACCGCATCCTACACATACATCTGGCCTTTATGGCCACCTTGGAAAACCTTCTTTTGGCCTTGGCCGGAATACCATTCGGCCTCTATCTGGGCCTGCGGGCAACAAGTGCCATGTATCAATCCTTTTCGACTGAGACTATACGCTTCCGGCCAAAATATATCCGTCTAGCTTTGCCTGGATGACTCTGGTCATGCTGGTGATCATGCTCATCAGCGAAGTGCCCCCCATAAGGAGGATATTTAAGTTAGATCTGGCCGAAGCGACCAAGTTTATGGAGTAGCGGCTTAGAGTTTGGCAAGCGACTTTTCGAAATTATCAACCACGTACTTTTTGCCCTTCTGGATGACCTTGTGCCCTTCCGCCTCAAGTAAGCTCTTTTGATGCTCTGGGCCAAAAGGATATTTTTCGTTCAATACCCCGTCCGATTTTAAGGTCCGCCAATAAGGAGTGATATCTACTTTGCCCTCTGCGGCCGCCTCCTCGGCGGCATTAGCCGAAATCCAGGTGAAGATGCCGGTGGTCAGCGGGCAGGTTATATCGGCGTCAAAATCCTTGGCCAGCTTCTCTCGTATCTCTTTGACGGTTATCAGTTTGCCCTTTAGAACCTTCTTCATGATGGCGTCCACGTCTTTTGGAGAGGGAATGACCATGAAGCCCGGCCCAAAACGCTCTGCAATCTTTCCATCCATCTCAACCTTTTTGGGCAGATCGGTTGAATTATTCAGCTTATCTTGCCAACTCTTCTTCTTAGGCATAGAGACTCCTTAAAATCTGCAAAACGGTTAACTAAGGTTCTCTTTGAGCCTTCGGTCGGCAATTGATTAGAATCCTCTAAAAGCCGAGTTGAAGACCAGGAATAAAGCTATCCCCATTAAAATCATCAGAAATATTATCGCACCCGCTATTATCAAACCACCGACCAAGTAGTAACCATGGACGGCCGGCGCCCGTTTGATGAAGAAGTCTGAAACCAGCCACCCCTTGTGGCTATAAGTATCTTCCTTGTTTGGGCTCATACTTTTGCCTCCTTATTCTGGTTTGTTTTAGTAGCAAGAGATCATGACAACAAGAACTCTGATATTCCATTGAATATACCTTGGGCCACTTTCCGCTGGTAATCATCGGTATTAAGCAGCGCATCCTCACCTTTGTTGCTCAAGTATCCCATCTCTACCAGGATAACGGGATCTTTGGCCCAGTTGAAACCGGTTATGTCTCCCCTTGCAACGATCCCCTCTCTCTTGGCGCCGGTGCTTTTAATTAGCTCATCCAAAACGATCTGGGCGGCTTCTTTGCTTGCAGCATAAAAACCGCCCGTCCATTCATTCTTTGCCGGATAGAGGATAGAGATGCCGCTTGCGGAGAAGTTGCTGCTCCCGTTGGCATGAATCCTAACGGATATGTCCACCGAGGCCTTATTGGCCAGCTCGGCCCGCTCCGCGTTGCTTATGTTCACATTATTTGCCGCTCGCGTCATCACGACCTTGGCGCCGGCTCTCTCCAGCAGCTCCTTTAGCTTCATCGATACATCTAAGTTTATTTGATACTCTGGAATCCTGGACGAAACGCCGCTGGTCCCTCCCGTAACCTTCGCCTTCATCTGGGTGGAGCCAGGCCCTATCGGCTCTGTGCTCAGGTTCGCCTTGGCCTGATGGCCAGGGTCGATGCAGATAATTTTGCCGGTGAGGGCAAGGTTTTTATCTTCAGAGCTTGCGGCAATGACGTCGGTGTCTTGGCCGCTTACTGCCGGCTTTGCCTCCGAGGTCTTGCTTGCGGCGGCACCTTGCTGACTCTCTTCTTTGGCCTCCTCTTTAGAAGCGGGCTCCTCTGCGCTGCCTTCCTGAGACGGGAGGTTATCGCTGAGCTTAGAATTATCGTTTGAGATGGAGGCGGCCTCTTCTTTGTTTGCGGTCGGTTCCATATGGGCGGGCGCCTTGGACCCGGCCCGCGCAAAGAAATTGTAGGTTAAGAGGGAAATAATGATCGAAGAGAAGACGAGAAGGGCAAAGAGCCTCCTGCGCCTCTTCTTTAGGGCCACCCTTTTTCTTCGCTGCAAGCGATTAGAATGTTCCATCTTTGCATCCGGTGTAGCCCCTTAAGATCCTCATAAGGGAACCCCTTCAATTTTAGAGTGACTAAACAATTAACTTATATTTTAGTTAATATGTCTTTGCGCTGCAAACAAAAAAGGCCCGATTCATCGAATCGGGCCTGATAATATACTTATCAAATCTAGCGCCTCTTAAAAATGCTCTTTTACATACTTCTCAAGCAGACTTACGGCCTCTTCCTTGCACTCGCCGCAAGAAGTGCCGATCTTGGTCATCTCCTGCAGCTCCTCGTAGGTTCTGGCCCCATCAAGGACGGCCTCTTCAATCTCGCCCTCGGTCACGTTCATACAACTGCAAACGACGCGGGCCTCCTCATCCTTGACCTTTTCAGCCATGCCGCTTTTCTTATAATAGTCGTTTATGGCCGCTCGAAGCGCTTTATCTCCCAAAACCGAGCAATGAACCTTGTTTTCGGGAAGGCCGCCTAAAGCCTTGGCCACATCCTTGGGGCTCAAATTGTAGGCCGCCTCTAAGGTCTTGCCCTTAACTATCTCGCTCATTATCGAGGTCGAGCCGATGGCGCTTGCGCAACCATAAGTCTTCCACTTGCAATCGGTAATAATGCCTTTATCTTTATCAACTTTAATGGCCACGATCATCTCATCGCCGCATTTTATGTTGCCGACTCTGCCCACCCCGTCGAAGGAGTCCAGATTCTCATCCTTCATAAAGTTTTTTTGGGCTTACGAAGTGCTCTTTCAATATATCGCTATATACCCAATCTCCGCTTGTCATGATAATCTCCTAAAAAATTTTTCTAACCGCAGGCCTTGGGCCTGGTATAGACACTCGACATGCTCCTGATCTTCTCGATGACTCTTGGTAAAACCTCAAGCACATAATCTATATCCTTTTCGGTCGTCTCGCGCCCCATGCTTATCCGAATGGAGCCGTGAGCCTGTTCGATGGGCATGCCGGTCGCCATTAGAACGTGGGAGGGATCGAGCGAGCCGGAAGCGCAGGCCGAGGCGGTCGAGACGGCTATCCCCTCCAAGTCGAGGTAGAGGAGGATCGATTCACCCTCCGCCCCCGCAAAGGAGACGCTCACCGTGCCATTTAAGGAATCGGTCGGATGACCGTTGAACCTTACGTCGGCTATCTTCTCCTTTATCCCTCGGATAAGTTTGGTCTTAAAGGTTAGAAGCCTTTTGGATTCATCCGCCATCTCGGCCCTTCTCATCTCGATGGCCTTGCCCAGGCCAACGATGCCGATGGTATTTTCGGTGCCGGCCCGAAGCCCCCGCTCCTGGTGACCGCCCCGTATCATCGGACAGATGGGAACCCCACTTTTGACATAGATCGCACCGATTCCCTTGGGGCCGTAGATCTTATGGGCAGAGAGGGTCAAGAAATCGACTCCAAGTTCCTTGACATCCACTTCGATTTTGCCGACGGCCTGGACGGCGTCGCTGTGAAAGAAGACGCCTCTCTCCTTGGCCATCTTGGCGATTTTGGCTATATCCTGGATGGTACCGATCTCGTTATTGGCCATCATGACCGAGACCAGACCGGCCTCTTCATCCATGGCCTTTTTGAGCTCATCCATATCGATCTTGCCAAAAGCGTCCACGCCGACCTTGGTCACTGAGACGCCCTTATCGATCAAGCACTCGGAGGTCTCCAAAATGCAGGGATGCTCAATGGCCGTGGTGATCAGGCGGCCGGTCACCTTATTCTTAAAGGAGCAATGGCAGCCACAGGAGGTGAACATGGAAAGGATGGTGTTGTTACCCTCCGAGCCGCTTCCGGTAAAGATTATCTCCTCTGGGTTCGCTCCGATGAAGGTGGCGACCGATTCGCGGGCCTCCTCGACCATCCTTCTCGCTTTGCGGCCGAAAGCGTGGAGTGAAGAGGGGTTGCCGAAGACCTCCATCGCGCAGGTCATCGCCTCTTTGACCCTGGGATGAAGAGGGGTGGTCGCGTTATTATCCAGATATATCAAAGGTTTATCCATAATTCTCTCCTGAGATTTCGAATTTAAACGAACTCAAGCATCCGGTCGATGCTGCCTTTAGCCTTGTTGATTATCTCCTCAGATAAAGTTATTTCAAACTTCCCTTCTTTGAGAGAGGCCAAAACCTTCTCCAGAGTGGTCAGTTTCATGTTGGGGCAGACGGCCAGATCACTTGCCGGGTAGAATCTCTTACTTGGGTTCTCCTTCTTTAAGCGGTGGATTATCCCGACCTCGGTTCCTATGATGAACTCATTGGCCGGCGAGGCCTTTGCGTATCTGATGAGCCCTTCAGTCGAGAGGACCTCATCGGCCAGGGCGTTGACCTCAGGCGTGCATTCGGGATGGGTGAGGACGGGCGCGCCCGGATGGGCCTCTTTGGCCTTCAAAATATCGGCTCCGGTTATCTTGACGTGAGTTGGACAGTAGCCATTCCATACTATGAACTCTTTGCCCGTCTGCTTTGAGACGTGAGCGGCCAGATATTTGTCGGGCACGAAAATGACCTCCTCGTCCATGAGCGCCCCTTGGACGACTTTGACCGCATTGGCCGAAGTGCAGCAGTAGTCAGTTTCGGCCTTGACTGAAGCCGAGGTATTGACGTATGAGAGGACTTTGGCCTTGGGATGAGCCGCTTTTAGCCCTCTAAGCTTCTCGGCATCGATCATATCGGCCATCGGGCAGCCCGCTCCCAAATCGGGCAGAAGTACGGTCTTGGCTGGTGAAAGAATTTTGGCCGTCTCGGCCATGAAGTGAACGCCGCAAAAGACTATCACCTCGGCCGCCGTCCTGGCCGCTTCGAAGCTCAAGCCCAAAGAATCGCCGACAAAATCTGCGATATCCTGGACCTCGCCTCTCTGGTAGTTGTGAGCCAAGATAACCGCGTTCATCTCTTTTTTAAGTTCTTTTATCTCGCGTTTAATATCCAATTTCATAACCCCTAGTTAAAAGCCAGATATTGATTAAGTCAATATTCTACTATCAGCAGAGTAAATATTCATCCTTTTTCCCCTGACCGCTCCGACCAGCGCAATATTAAGTTTTCGGCCCAGCTTGATGGCCTGATCAGTCGGCGCGCTCTTGGAGGCGACTATCGGGATATTCGCCCGCTCCATCTTCATGATGACCTCCGAGGTTATCCGCCCACTGGTCAAAAGGATGGCGTTCGCAAAAGATGCACCAACAGCTAGGCCCGCCCCGATCACCTTGTCGATGGCGTTGTGGCGGCCGATGTCATCCATGAAGATATCCAGCTTTCTGCCGAGCGAAAGGGCCGCGCTGTGAACGCCCCGCGTCTGGGTGTGTAGGCTGGACTCTCCCTTAAATTCGGTCATCAATGAGCTTATGACGGAGGCCGAAATTTTTAGGTCGGAGGCGACCTCCCTCTGGCTTAAGGCATCTGCGGCCGTGGTCAAGAAGATCCCCCGGCCGCAGCCGGAGGTATATACCCGTTTGAAAACGATATCATCGCTTGGTCCCTGGCCACTCAGAGTCACATAGGCAGAGCTCCGCTCCGCATCGATGGATATTTTTTTAATATCCGCTGCACCCTTTACGATTCCTAAGCCGAAGATGAAGCCGCGGACAAGATCGTCAAGATCGGTTGGGGTGCAGAGCATGGTGACGAGCTCGCGCTCGTCCAGAAATATGGTGAGCGGGGCTTCGACTGCAACCTTTACAGTTGCCGCTCCTACGCCGTTCTCATCTATAGTTTTAACTTCAAACTCGTATGAATCTTCCATCGGTCCTGACTTTATCGCCACAAAAATTTTCTCTTTCTCAAAACTACTTAAAGAGCCAAGTGCTAAGGTAACGCTCGCCGCTATCGGGCAAGATGACGACGATTTTTTTGCTTTGATTCTCTTTGCGCCCGGCCACCTCAAGGGCTGCCCAAGTGGCCGCCCCAGACGAGATACCACAGAAGATGCCTTCCTCTTTAGCCAGGCGGCGGGCGGTAGCCCCCGCGTCATCGTCTTCGACCTTGATGACTTCATCTATGAGTTCAACCCGAAGGACTTTGGGGATGAAGCCCGCCCCGATCCCCTGTATCTTGTGTGGTCCGGCGCAGCCGCCCGAGATGACGGGGGAGGCGGCCGGCTCGACGGCAACCATCTTAACCTCCGGTTTTCTCTCCTTTAGGACCTCAGCCACACCGGTTATCGTACCACCCGTTCCAACGCCGGCAACCACCATGTCAACCTTGCCTTCGGTACCCTTCCAAATCTCCTCGGCCGTGGTTTCGCGATGTATCTTTGGGTTGGCCGGGTTGCTGAACTGCTGAGGAATGAAGGAGTTCTTCGTCCTTTTCGCAAGATCTTCGGCCTCCTCAACCGCGCCCCTCATGCCCTTTTCGCCGGGGCTCAAGACCACCTCAGCCCCAAGGGCCAATAGAAGCTCGCGCCGCTCGATGGACATTGTATCGGGCATGGTTAGTATCAACTTGTAACCCCTCGCCGCCGAGATGAAGGCGAGACCGATTCCGGTATTTCCGCTCGTCGGCTCGATTATCACGCTATCTTTGACAAGAAGGCCACTTTTTTCCGCCTCATCTATCATCGAGAGAGCCAGCCTATCTTTGACGCTACAGAGCGGGTTGAAAGATTCCAATTTGGCAAAGACTTCGGCCTTTAAGCCCTCGGTGACCTTATTCAATCTGACAAGAGGAGTATTTCCGATAAGCTGGGTTATATCATTTGCTACCTTCATTCATCCTCCTTGGTTGATGAAAAGACTTCTAGATGTGGTAGACCGGTATCATGTTGTCGTTCTTACTCAAATCCCTATCGACGATCTCCTGCAGGCTGAAGGAGTCTAAGATGTCGTTGATCTTATCGTTTATCTCCTTCCACATATCTCTTGCCACACAGCCCTCGTTTCGCTCACAGATCTTGGCGTTTAGCACACAATCGACTATGGCAAGATTGCCCTCGGAGGCGCGGATTATGTCACCCAGACTAATATCATTTGGAGATTTGGCGAGGAAATAACCACCATTTGCTCCCCTCACCGCACCCACCAGCCCAGCCTTCTTTATGAGGGGCAGGATATGTTCAAGATATCCTTCGGAGATATCCTGTCTATTCGCGATCTCTCTGAGTAAGAGTGGCTTGCAGCCGTAGTTCAAAGCGAGTTCGATCATGGCTCTAACCCCGTACCTGCCCTTGGTGGAAAGTTTCATCATCCTAAAGCAACCCCTTTAACTAGTAAACCTATAATGTTGGTAGGATTTACTATGCCACAGCCGTTTTAGGCTTGTCAATGATTTGATTCATTGATATTTCAAATGTGCGTTATGGGAAGAACTGCAATTCTCAAATTGTCTTGTGCGACTAACCTTCAAGACTTAAGCCTTAGCAAAAGAAGGCGAAAATACGGCTTTCTAGTTGCATAGAGAATGAATCTGTGAAATAAATGAGTTATGAGCAACTTGAAAAAAATATCGGACCGATGGGAGAGGAAGGAGCGTGAAGAGATGGAAAGACTGGTGGAAGTGAGCACGGACGGCGTCCTCTTGGAAGGTATGCTCGCAGCGGTGGCGGGGGCCAAAGGCATCGTCCTCTTTGCCCACGGAAGCGGAAGCAGCCGCCTTTCGCCGCGCAATAATTTCGTGGCAAAAGTCCTGCAAGAAGCGGATATCGCAACCCTGCTCATCGATCTTCTAACGGAAGAGGAGGATCAAGTCTATCAGACCCGCTTTGACATCAACCTCTTGACAATGAGACTCACCCAAGTCGCTGACTGGCTTAAAAAGGAACCCCAAACAAAGGATCTCCCCCTCGGGCTCTTTGGGGCAAGCACGGGCGCGGCGGCGGCTCTCAAAGTTGCAGCAAGATTGGGTAAGCGGATCGGGGCGGTCGTCTCAAGGGGAGGGCGGCCAGATCTCGCCTTGGACGTACTGGATAAGGTCGTCTCGCCGACCCTGCTTATAGTTGGCGGCAGAGAGACTTTGGGGTCATAGAACTGAACGAGGAGGCCTTCAGAGCGCTTCAAGGCGAAAAGGGGCTTGAAATAGTTGCGGGAGCGACACATCTCTTCGAAGAGGCAGGAGCTCTGGAGGAAGTGGCAAGACTTGCAACCGATTGGTTTAAAGAACACTTAAAGTAAGGGGCATGGGTGGAGAAGACGCCGGCCAAAGATAAGAGGGCCGCTCGAGAAAGAAAGGGCATATACTCCAAGGATTTGCAGATAGACCTCACCTCGAAAAAGGAGGAGGAACTATTCAAGTGGCTGCTTGCCTGCCTGTTATTCGGCAAGCCCATCCAACAAGAGGTAGCCAAACGAACCTATTTCGAATTCGTGAAAGCTGATCTTACCACCCCCGAGACGATAATGAAGGCTGGATGGGAGAGGTTGGTCGAAGTCTTGGGAAAAGGCCACTACGTCCACTATGACTTCTCGACCGCAACCAAGCTCCTTGAGATCTCAAAAGAGCTGAAAGAGAAATATGGAACGGTCACCGCCCTGATCACCCATTCGAAGACGCCGGATGAACTCTCTCAAAGATTGCAGGAATTTAAGGACATCGGACCGGTCACCGCCCGCATATTTATTAGAGACATACAAAATCTTTTTTGGAGATGAAGTAGCCTCTGGGCCCGCTTGTGCTGACTTGAGAGATTAGGTCCAAATCGTAAAGAAAATGATTAGGCCGCCCTTTTAACAGAGGCGGATAGGTCCGCCAGACTTTTGATAGAGCCCTTGGCAAACATCATTATCCTCTTAACTCTTCAATCATTAAGCTAACATAAATGGGTTTTTGATGGTCACTCCATTTATTGTCTGACCATCGGAGATATCTTCGGTGAGGATGGTTTTGGCCCCACTTTGTGCCGCCGAAGCGATGATGAGCGAGTCCCAAAAAGAGAGTTGATGTCTTTGATGAAATTCTATCGCTAAAAAAACCATCTCCATATCATTTAGGATAACGTCCCACTTGGAAAGCTTCTCTATAATATCCTTTGCAACCCCCACTTCAAGAGGAAAAGGGATCTTCCCGGTCACGATGACAAAGAACTCTTGTAGGGTTTGGGTGCTTAAAATCCCAAGTTTTGAAAGCCATAGATCTTTCATGATCCCTAAGGCAACTTGATGCTTGTGCCCTGCATCTATGTCATAGGCGTAGACCAGCACGTTCGTATCGACAAAAACCTTATCGCCGCTCATGAAGCTTCTCTCTTGAGCAAGGCATTCTTCCCCCTGTCCCTAGATGGAATCCCCGCTCCATGCGCTCGATTTCGATCTTCATCGCATCCTTATAACCTGTGCTCTCGCTGATCTTCTCTTCAAGAGACTCCCTTATTAAGGCGCTAAGCGATTTTTCTTGTTTTAACGCAAGCATCTTCGCCTTTTTAAGCATAGTTTTTGGCAAAGATAACGTTACGTTCTGTTTCTCCATAGTTCCGCTCCTTTTTTCACATATTTATGTGTATCACATATTTATGTGAATTGTCAATTGAGGGCTAAGTATCGATTTTAGAAGCAAGGAAACTTAGGTGGGTAATGCGGCATGATTTGGTTATAAATGTATAAAGCCGTTGGATAATTTGGCTGGGGAGGAAGGATTCTCCGATATATGCGGTTAGGAAGCTGTCAGCCTCCAGATTCCAACCCCCAGGTTTTTAAAGCGCCATATCATTTTTAGGCTTGAAATAGACTCTTTAAAGAGATAAGCCTCAAGCTGTTTGAGTTCGAGCTTATACCCGGTAAGCCGTAAGGCTTATTTTGGTTTTGATTTTTAAAACCAAAGAGCAAGGATATAAAGCTAGTGAGAACGAGTTCTTGGGGCGCTTTAAAGAGACGTAATTTCAAGCCGTTAAAAAAATGATCGGCCGTCCTTCTTTTGCTACTTTTCTTAGCAAGTCCCAAGAAAAGTAGGAAGCAGAAAAGCTTTCTAATTATGAGTTAAAAGCAAACAAAAACTGGGTGGGAGAGAAATTGGCTGCCGGGATAGGATTCGAACCTATACTAATGGAGTCAGAGTCCATCGTCCTACCGTTAGACGACCCGGCAATTTAGCAATTTAATCTATAGCTCTATCAAGTCCCGGGTCTTACCACTTGGGCGACTCCCCAGCACCGGTAGTAATTATACCAAAATTTGAGCTTTAAGAGGCGAGCCCTTCGGCCGCTTTTAGCCTTTTAAGACTGATCTCTTTGCCGAGTATCTCAAGGCTCTCAAAGAGGGGCGGGCTTACCTCGCTGCCGGTGGCCGCTATCCTAACCGCCAAGAATACGAGCTTGGGTTTGACGCCGAGCTCGCCCGGGATGGCCCGAAGGGCCGCTTCGATCTCGGACGAGTTAAAATCGGCAAGGTCTTCGAGCTTAGCATGGGCGGCTCGCAAAATCTCCCTTAAACCCTCGGCCCCTTTCAGCTTATCCAGCGCTTCCTCGCCAATCTGAGTCTCATCGCTAAAGAAGAAGCGGGTAAGATCCAGGGCTTCATTTAAAGTCTTCATCCGCTCGGCGATGAGGGTGGTTATGGCCTCAAGTTTGCTTAAGCCAAAATCATTTTCATCTCCTAAGAGACCCGCCTCTTTCCAAAGGGGAATCAAGCGACTGGTAAGCTCGATTGGCCCCAAGTCCCTGATATAGACCCCATTCATCCAGGAGAGCTTCTCCTCATCGAATACGGCCGGCCTCTTGGAGACCCTCTCTAAAGAAAAGTTTTCGATAAGATCATTTGCAGAGATGATGGTCGTCTTGTCATCCAGCGACCAGCCAAGAAGGGCCAAATAGTTGATGATCGCCTCGGGGAGGTAGCCGGCCTCTCGATACTCTTCCACCGAGGAGGAGCCGTGCCGCTTGCTTAAGGGTTTTTTATCGGAGCCAAATATCATCGGCAGGTGGGCAAATTTTGGCGCCTTAAAACCCAAAGCCCGATAGAGAAGTATCTGCTTGGGCGCATTGGAGAGGTGATCGATGCCCCGGATGATGTGAGTGATCTCCATCTTGGCATCGTCTATGGCGGCGGCAAAATTGTAGGTGGGAAGACCGTTTTGACGGACGATGACCATATCCTCCAAAACGGCGTTTTGGAAGGAGACCTCGCCCCGGATGATATCGGCAACTATCGTCTCGCCCTCTTTAGGCATGGCAAAACGCAAGGCAAACTCCTTGCCGCCGGCCATTAGCTTGTCCGCCTCTTTTTTGGAAAGGGACCGGCAGCGGCCATCGTAGGTGGGTGGGCGCCCCTCCCTCTGGGCAATGCTTCGCCGCTCTTCCAATTCGGCTGGCGTGCAGAAACAGGGGTAGGCCGGCCCTTTTGCAAGCAGCTCTTCGGCCGCCTCTTTATATATGGGTAGGCGCTCAGTCTGGCGGTATGGGCCAAAGGAGCCGCCGACCTCAACTCCCTCATCCCAATCAAGACCCAGCCACTTCATCGAGGAAATTATCGCCTCTATCGACTCCTCAGTGGAGCGGCTCTGATCGGTATCCTCGATACGAAGGATGAATTTGCCTTTGTGTTTTCTGGCAAAGAGATAGTTGTGGAGGGCCGTGCGAGCCCCGCCGATGTGCAAGACCCCGGTGGGACTGGGGGCAAAACGAACCCTTACTTTTTCGGTCAAAACGATCTCCTTTTGATTACAAGTTTAATGGGCCAATCTTTCTGCTTGGAGGGGTAGGATGCTTAAGGAAAATATGTCGCAGTCTCGCATAATTTTCACGGCTTAAATAAGACGTTTTTGGCGAGACGAGACCTCAAGCGGCGGCCGGCGAAGATTCTGTTAATTGACCAATTGGCCGACCGCGGTTTTTCGAAATCATCCCACCCCTTTAAATAATCAGCTTCAATCATTCAAACAAAATAAGCAGCTAAAAGTGCTGCTTATCGCCAAATTTATTGATAAAATCCTTGAGCTAGACGCTCTCCAAGCGCTCCCTGGGATTGACGATGTCGGTTATCCTGATGCCGAAGCGCTCTTCGATGACGACGACCTCGCCGCGAGCAACCATCTTGCCGTTGACCAGAAAATCGACCGGTTCGCTAGCCAGTTTATCCAGCTCGATCACCGAACCGATGCCCATATTGAGCACATCCGAGACGGTCATGGTGGTCCGTCCAAGCTCGATGGAGGCGTTTAGCGAGATGTCCAAGAGGAGATCTATCTGGTTGGTCTGACCGTGACTGACCCCCGCTTGAAGCGAGTCGAAGAAGGCCGGGGCTACCGGAACGTCCCCCTCATCTTCAGTAAAGGGATCGGGGAAATTGACACCCGGCGTCGGTTCTTTGGCCGGGGCACCCTGCTCCGGCTCTTCAAAAAGAGTCGATAGCTGGGAGGCAAAGTCGTCCGACGTCAAAAGATCAAGACGGATAGGAGGGGTGACTTCTGGTGATACGAGTTCCAATATAGTCCTGATGAAAGATTCACCAAGCGTGATGTTTACAAGCACCGATTCATCGCTTGGGTTCGCAACGGTTAAATTGGCCAGCGCCCCGCTGACCTCACCGCCGGCTATCACGGTCAAATTGCTGGAGACCTCGCCGACCAGTTGATTAAAGGCCTCACGTAGCACATCTTTGCCCATATCATCAAGGCTAGGAGCTCCGGTCAAATCCTGCTGCTGAGCAAGCTCGGAAACCTTGACTCCATCGCCCTCTGCCATAACGGCAAAGAGGCTGCCCCCAAAGCTGCCCCCGCTCATGTCCAGCTTCAAGATGACAGCCGGCCCGCCCATATCGGCGGAGTAGTCGG
>JASEGU010000014.1:14008-36447 GCA_030017835.1 Actinomycetota bacterium
CGCTCATGTCCAGCTTCAAGATGACAGCCGGCCCGCCCATATCGGCGGAGTAGTCGGCAAAGGTGACGGCCTGCGGCGCAAGGAGATTGGGCGAGAAGGACTTGCCGCTGAAATCAGAGACTATTTTTGCGATGGCCGCAGCCACTATATCTAAGAAGCTGCTTAAAGCGGTCGGTTCAGCTGGAGCCATATCTCATTCCTCTCCCTGAGCATAAGATGTCGTCCTTACCGCGTACTTTTTGGCAAGAATGCCCGGTTTTCCATAGAATTTAACGTGCTCACCTATCTTTACCTTGAGCTCTTGATCTACTCTAGTCCCAAGCTGAAGGGCATCGCCGACTTTAAGATCCAAGAGCTCCCCGATAGTTATATCGACCGAGCCGAGCTCGACCGTTACCGGCAAGTGAACCGGTTCCAAACTCTCCTTGATGTAGCCCTTCTGCTTGGCATCGGCCTTCTCGGCCTCGCTTTTGGCGGCAAACCAGACTTTTCGGGTGAGCTTGGGAATTATGCTCTCCAACGTCAAATAAGGCAGACAGATGCTCATGGCTCCGGTCGTCGCCCCCATGCGGACCTCAAAGACGATATCGGCCATAATCTCGCCGGGTGGAACTATCTGAACCAGTTGGGGATTGGTCTCTATCGCCTCTATCTTTGGATTAAAATTCGTTATACTGCTCCAAGAGTCCTTGAAGGCCTCCAGTATTTTTGTGGTTATCCCACTTATGACGCTCCTCTCGATATCGGTAAGCTCGCGGTTTTCGCTTAAGGCCAGACCGGAACCGCCCAGAAGTTTATCGTAGAACATGAAGGTCAAAGTGGGATTGAGCTCCATAACCGCATTTCCTGGAAGCGGCGAGAGCGAGAAGACGATCAGGGTGGTCGGGGCCGAAAGGGAAGCTGTATAGTCATCGAAGGCGATCTGCTCCACTGAAGCCAAGATGAAATTGACGTTCTGTCTCATGTAGACGAGCAGAGCCGCAGCCACCTGACGAGCAAAGGCCTGGTGGATGGTCTCAATGACATGAAGATGTGACTTTGAGAACTTGTCGGGGTGACGGAAGTCGTATACCCTTACTTGCTTGCGGCGACCATCAGCCGTCTCTGTGGTAATGGTCTCTTCGGGCTGGGAGCTGGTTGAAAGGAGGGCGTTGATCTCTTCTTGGGAAAGCACCCCAGGCATGGTACCCCCTTAACTACTGTGTGATGAAAGTGGTGAAATAAACGCCTTTAATTGTACCATAGGTAAGCATGGAGTCCACTCTATTTTTGATTTCTTCCTTGACGGCCTCGCCCCCGCCGGGCAGATTTACCTCCTCTGCGGTTTTGGAGCGAAGCACGCTTATCACGGCGTCTTTGATCTGGACTCTTCTCGATTCCAATTCGACCTTAAGCTCTTCATCTTTATCATCTATCTCAATCTGGACTCCAACCTGAAGATAACCGCTCGATCCGGCCAGATTGACGGTGAAGGTCTCGAGATCGAGCATGTAGATAGCAGGCAATTCCTTCTTTTTTTCTGTTTTGCTTGAATCCTTCTTTAAGACCTTTGAAACGATCAAGCCTGCTACAATGGCGAATATTATGACGACAACTGCTATCAAAGGAACCTTAATATTTTTTAGATTTTCGCCTTTCTTCTTTTTTGGGTCCTCTATCTCCTGAACCTTACCGCCTAACCCCTCATCTTCTATGGCCACCCTCTTACCTCCTCAAGGAAACTTAGGATTTCAATACATTATCACCATATCTACCCGCCTGTTCTGAGCCCGGTTTGCAGCCGTGGTGTTGGGCAGGATCGGTTTATATTCACCGTAACCGGCCACCGAGAGGCGGCTTGGAGCTATGCCTACGTCATCGACAAGATATTTTAAGACCGACATAGCCCTTGGCCGTCGAAAGCTACCAGTTAGAGTAGAATTCAGCCGTATAGATCGGAAGATCGCATGTATGGCCCTCGATCATAACTCCATAATTGGAGTCTTTGAATGATTCGGCTATGCTTTTTAGGACCGGAAGAACGCCCGGTTTTAAGCTCGCCCGGCCCAGATCAAAGAGGACCTGGTCCGTTAACCTGACCATGACGCCCTTTCTGGTCGTTGCCGTCTGTATCGATTTCTCGTGTCCGGCCTCCTTGACCTTCTCTTCGATCTCCCTCTTTATCTGCTGCATAGCCAAGACATCTGATTTGGGAATGCCGGTCGTGTTGAAGCCCTCGCCGCCCTCTACGATCAGACCGCCGGAGACCCCGGGCGCCGATTCGCTCCCCTGGCCGGGTGAACCCGCCGTGCTCGACCCCTCTTCGACCCTTAAGACGCCAGCCACTCCGTGAACGGCCAGATTGATCGAGCCGATGGCCTTGTTGAACTTCTCCAAATTCGTCACCGAAAAAGAGTAGAGGAGGATGAAGAAGACGAGAAGAAGAGACATGAGATCACCGTAGCTCGCCATCCAGCCAGGCGCTCCCTTGGGCGGTTCTTCCGGTTTCTTCTGCCTAGCCACCTTGTCCTCCTTTATTTTTGCTGACGTCGGCGCGGACCTTGGGAGGCAGAAAAGCCATCAGTTTCTCCTCGATGATTCTGGGGTTATTTCCTGCCTGGATCGAGAGGATCCCCTCGATCATCAGCTCCTTGTTGAGTATCTCTTGGCCGCTCTTGACGCTGAGCTTGCCGGCAATCGGCGTGAAGATTAGGTAGGCTGACAGCGCCCCGTAGAAGGTGGTCAAGAGGGCAACGGCCATACCCGGCCCGATTTTGGATGGATCATCTAAGTTTCGAAGCATCTGGACGAGGCCGATCAAGGTCCCAATCATACCGAAGGCGGGGCCATATGAGGCCATAGCCTCGAATATGTTCTTGCCCAATTTATGCCTATCCTCCAAGAAGGAGAGTTCGGTCACCAAGATATCCCTAACCAGCTCGGGGTCGGTTCCATCGATGACAAGTTGGATCCCCTTTTGCATGAAGGGATCATCGAGCTGGCTTACGTCGTCCTCCAGCGAGAGAAGCCCTTCTTTTCTAGCCTTTTCAGCAAATTTGACGATGATTGCAATCAGTTCTGTTATGTTCTCGGACGCCCCAAAGAAAGCATTTTTGAGAATCTTTATGACGCCGGTTATCTGAGGCAGAGTGAAATTGATTAGTGTAGCGGCTATCGTTCCTCCGAAGGTTATCATCATCGACGGAACGTGGAAGAATATGCTGATACTGCCGCCCTGCAGGATGGCCATAAGTATCAATATGAAGCCGGCCGCTATACCGACTGTGGTTGCAATATCCAAGGGTTACACGTCCTTTACGGTTTGAAGTGCAAGAACTAGCGGGAAAGATCGCCTTTCGCCTTCAAAAATATTTATCGGGTCAAATCTCTTTCTCCTTAAACTCGTTTTTGGCGATGACGACCTGGGGGCCACCCACCTTTTTAAAGTAGTTAACTATCTCCTCGACGATCACCTCTGGGCTCTCTTTGACGACCACCTTCTTGCCATCGATCAGAGAGACGACGCTGTCGGGGGTGGCCTCGATCGTCTCAACGAAGACGGCGTTCAAGATGAACTTGCTCCCGTTCAAACGGGTCAATTCGATCATAGTCTCCTCCTTAGGGGAAGGGGCGCCCGTCCAAGCGGACGCCCCTTAGGGCCTTGAATCACTACCGTTTCAAGTTGACAAGCTCGGTCAGCATCTCATCTGAGGCACTGATTATGCGCGAATTAGCCTGGAAGCCGCGCTGGGTCACTATCATGTTGGTGAACTCCTGGGCCAGATCGACATTGCTCATCTCAAGAGAGCCCGGAACCACCGAGCCCAGACCGCTCGTTCCCGGAGCGACCAAACGGACTTCGCCCGAGTTGGTAGACTGTTGAAACATCGTCCCGCCCATCCGGGTAAGTCCCCCGGGATTCCCGAAGACTCCCAGAGCCAAGCAGGCCAAGGTCTTATTCATGCCGTTGGAGAAGACTCCGGTTATCAGACCGTCGCTGCCTATGGAAAAGGTCTCAAGTGTACCCATAGGAAAACCGTTCTGGCTGCGAACTATGATGTTGGAGTCGCTTCCGTCGAATTGGGTCAAGTTGGTAAAGTCGGGATCGATGGTGATGGGATTGGCCCCGCCAGCAGCGGCAATCGAGATGGTGCCGCCCCCTTCGGCGCTGAAGGTTCCATCTGCGCTGAAGGTTATTGTTTGATCGGTGTCAGTATTCCAAGATCCGCCATCCACCTGCCACTTCCAAGTCCAGGCATCGGGAGTTGCACTTTCGGCAAATCCGAAGACCAGATTGTGGGCGATGCCGAGCGAATCATAGATTTGAACCGAGACGCTGGCGTGATTGCCGTTGCCATCTACCGCCCCCGGGTCGGCATCGAGATTACCGGAGAGGACGGTGGTATCGGTAGCCTGTGCTACCATCAGCTCTCCGATTGGAATCAATATCTCGGTTGGAGGAAGGGTTGAATCGATCGTGCCCGCATCATCGGCCTGCCAGCCCATGACCTTATAACCATTGGAGGGATCGACCATATTCTTCTGCAAGTTGATATCGAAGACTCCGGCCCGGGTATATTTGTTGGAGATGCCGTCATTGAGAACGAAGAAGCCGTCGCCCTGGATGGCCAGATCGGTCAGCTTGCCCGTAGACTCCAGGCTTCCTTGTCCGTTCATGATATCGATCGTCTTGACCAGCATACCGAGTCCCACCTGCTGAGGATTGGAGCCACCCAGGCTCTCCTGGGGAGCGGTTGCCCCCCTCATCGTCTGATTGAGCATATCTTGAAACGTCACCCGGCTGGCCTTGAAACCGACCGTGTTGACGTTGGCCACGTTGTTTCCGATCACATCCATCTTGACCTGATGGTTGCGGAGACCGGAAACGGCCGAAAACATGGAACGCATCATAACTAAATCGACCTCCTGTCGCTGTTATCCTTTTTTGACCGCCCCTTAAAGTGCGGGGCAGCCCAGGGCTTCCTTTTAGCTTTAAGGTCCAGTCCTTACATGATCACCGCGCTATCGATGTTGGTAAAGACATTCTCTTTGATGCTTTCGCCCTCGATGGCCGTGATCACCGTCCTGTTCTTTACGCTGACCACAAAGGCAAGGTCGTCGAGAAGAATGAGCGACTCTCTGGCCCCCTTGGCGGCCGCCTTGCTTACGGCCTCTTTGACCCGACTCATGTGCTCATCGCTCAGGTTGATATTTCGGGCCAATAGCCTCTTTTGAGCGTGGGCCGAAAACTTAAGACCGCTTTTAAACTCACTTTCAAGGACTTTGGCAAACGACTCTTTGAAAGAGCTCCTGCTTGCCGCTTTCCCCTGATCGATCGGTTTTATCGGCCCACTTGAATTTGGAAATTGAACTTTACCTACCATTTTGCCCCCTAAAATACTTTGACTACGTCGCTAGCCAGGACTTCAGCCTCCTCCAGTTCGAGATAAGGGGCTCCATCCTTGATATTTACGGCCAGAACCAGCCCCTCTATGAACTGACCGGTCGCCGAGTCGACGGCCCGGATGTTCTTTCCGATCATCGAGCTCGACTGGGAAAGGCCCAGCCAGTCACCTATCGCCTTCATCTGATCGCTTAAGGCTTGAATCGCCTCGAGCGAGCTGAATTGGGCAAGTTGAGCAATGTATTCGGTATTCTTCATCGGCTCAAGCGGATCCTGATATCTCATCTGAGCGACCAGAAGCTGAAGAAATTCGTCCTTTCCTAGCTCCCGCTTGACCGTAGAAGCTACCGATTCGTTCAAACTAGCTCCACTCGTTGCAGTTATACTCAACTCGATCACCTCCTTAAATCAGATAATTGATCCCGCCGCCGGCCATCAGGCCATAGGTCCTGCCCAGCGATAGGCCAGCTCCCTCATCCAGCTTTACGCCAAAGTGAGAGCGCCCCTTGAAGCGGTTTGGAATATTGTCTCCGCTTTGACGACCCTCGCCCTTGAGATCTCCTCCGACCGAGACCTGGACGGCCCCCATAGAGAAGCCCTTTTCGGTCAAGGATTGCTTAAGATTTGCCAGATTCGATTCGAGGGCCTCTTTGACGAGGGGGTTTATCGCCTCGAACTTGGCGCTGATAAGACCCCCTTCGACGGTTATCTTGATCTTGATGCTGCCAAGCTCCTTGGGCTCGAGGTCTATCTTTGCCTCATGCTTGCCCTCTTTCAAGAAGAACTGGACCTTCTTTACGACCTGGTCCAATATCGCTCTATCCATATCTTCGGCAGGCAAGGGCGTAGCGATGCCGCTCTCTTTGGATTCGCCAAGATCGATCCGGCTCACCTCGGCCCTGGATGGGGGCGCTATGACCTCATCGGTCCCTTGAGAAGTCACCCTCTCCTTAAGCAGAGTCGTCGCAAAGGAGGAGCTCTTTGAGTCAGTTTTGGCAGAAGCCGTTGCCCCGGAATCACCCGTTTTTGACGGGCTTAGCTCGCTCGAGGCCGATTCGGATTTGCCTTGACCGCCGGCCTGTTGAAAATCTTCCTCCCTTGCGGGCGAAGTATCCTTGATGGTTGGGCCAGCTCCCTTTTCACCCTTGACTGCGGCATTCATTTTAGATAGCTTAAGGGACTGCTCCTTGGCAAGATCTCCTTTTTGATCCGGGTTTTCGATCAATGACGCACCCTTTGCGGTCTTTGACTCCGACTGGGTTGCAAGCTTAAGATCGCTCAGTGAGAGGTTATCGAGAAGGGCTGCCTCTTCGATTCCCCCTTTGCCCTTTTGGGATGGGTCAAGCCTGCTTTCTCCGCTCTGGGCTTGGGGCCGGTTGAATAGAAAAGTCCTTGGGACCGTCTCATCGCCTGGGCCAACTTCAAAGCCGACGGGCAGACCCGCTCCTTCCTCTTGCAGACGGCTCGGGCCAGATAAGACTGCCTCTTCGCTTAGGCCCGGCTTAGCGCCTTCGAGCGCGAAACAGAGTGATTGGTCAAGAGCTTGGTTGATTCTGGTTTGGCTCGGGCTAGCACCGCCTTGTGAAATAGAGTCAGCTAAGGCGGCCGCTTTGGATTGGATGGCGAGCCAAGTTTCGGGATCGACATGGGGTAATAGGGCCATAAAAAGCCCGAATAGGTCGGATGCGCTCTGGGGTTGACCCTCCTTCATCAGGTCCAGGTCGCTTGCTTCCGCAAAACCCCCAATCAGTTCCAAGAACTCTTTTAATCTCTCTGCCCCTTCGCTTGTCCCCTTCGATGCAGCGATAACCTCCTTAAGTAGCCCGGCGAATGCAATCTCTCCCTTGGGCGATTCCACTTTTGGGGAGTCGTTTGCCGCCGCGGCGGCCGGGGCTTGGGCCATAATTTGAACTACGTTCATTTTTTCATCACCTCCTTTTCGTAAAAGATGATTGGTGGCAGACCAGAGGTCTGCCAAATCGAGAAAAAATAGAATATGGCCTCAACTAAAGCTTTAGCTTATTCAATTATCAAGTTTCAGACGGATCTTCTTGCTCAAGACGGCCGCCTTGGTCGCATCCATCTCGGCTAAAATCTCGGCGGCAATCTCCGGATTCATCTTGTTCAATATTTCTACGGCATCGTCTTCGGGAAGAGTTTCGATAATCTCGGCCGCTTTGGCCGTATCTATAGCCTCATATATCTTTACCACCTTCAAAAGCTGTTTAGCCTTGGCCTCTTGTGCGGCGGCCGCTTCCTCTTCGCTCTGAGTATCGACCGATGGCGCCTCTTCGGGCGGGGGCTCGGTCTCTGCCGGCGTCTCCGTCGGCGCTTCAGAAATGGTATCTTCGGCCGGCTTCTCCTCCTTGGTCGTCTCGGTCGTCTCTTTGGGCCTGCTAAACATCTTGGCTATACTGCTCATCGTCAAGGCTCCGGTGAAAAATAGGGTCGAGACGAAGACGGTTATGAATAGGACTACTGCCAATATGACAAATTTGGCTCCGCCCCGCTCATTAGCCAAGTCCGCTACCTCCGCCGCTAAACTCCCGCTTTTTTGCGAGCACTCTCTCTATGAACCTTTCGGTCTCAGCGAAGGGAGGAACCCCATTATATTTATCGACATTTTTCGGCCCGGCATTATAGGCGGCTAGCGCCAACTCAAGATCGCCGAAGCGAGTGAGCTGAATCTTTAGATATCTGCTCCCTCCGTCGATATTTTGAGCCGGATTTAAGGGATCGGTGACTCCAAGGCCGGCGGCCGTCTTTGGCATGAGTTGCATGAGTCCAAGCGCTCCGGCCGTCGATTTGGCATCCGCCCTAAAGCCAGATTCGGCCGAAATGACCGCGGCTATCAGGGCCGGGTCCAAGCCGTGCTTCTTCGAAGCCGCAAGTATCTCTTGTTGAAAGGGAACGCTGGCCGAAAGCTTGCCACCCGAAGCGACGCCGGCTTCAAGCGTTCCTTTGGCCGAGCCCAAGGCGGCGGCAAACTTTGGACTTTGCGCGCTCGGAGCGGAAAATCTGGCTTCGATAGTTTCGATCCGGCAGATGACCGAATTTAATCCCTCAAACACCTTTCTCATCCCCCGTTAGAAGTGAGGCTATCTGATTCCTCTTATACCTCGATGTGGCCAGCTCATCTATGAGCTTCTGCTCCGTTTTGAGGACCATCTGACAGAACTCCTCATATTGCTTATCGTAGATCTTCTCGATGATCTTCTTATCCTTTGACGCCTCTATCAGGCGGTCTCGCATGGCTTCAAGTTCTGACAGGATCGACTGGACACGAACAGCCTGAACCGTAATATCCTCCTGAATCTTGGCAAAAAAACAGGAGAAGACGAAGAGTTCGCTTATCTCGACGCCGGCCGCCTGTTTCCTCTTAAACTCCCTCTGGTTCTGGAGAAGTGAGTTTATTAGAGCATCCAAGGCCATCCTCTCCTCCTCGTATCTCCCCCTTATCTTGGCAAGCTCCCGCTTTAAGGAGTCCTCTTGCTGTTCGCGAAAATTTAGGACGGGTTGAAGTTTGAATTTGAAGTCGCTCATAAGACGATATCCTCTTCAAAATATCAGTTGGCAAATATTCCCTTAAGCATCTCTGTATTCTCATCAAATTCGGCCACCTCGTCTATGCTCTGGCGCAAAAAGGCGTTAATGGCATCTATCTTCTTGATGGAGTAGTCTATTTTAGGGTTGCTCCCCTTGGCATAGGCACCTATGTTGATGAGGTCTTCGGCCTCCTTGTAGGTGGAGAGGGTATCCCTGAGTTTTCCGGCCAGCTCATTCCCCTCCTTGATCGAAATCTCCTTCATCAGCCTGCTGATGGATGAGAGGACATCTATGGCCGGGTAGTGGTTCTGGGCGGCGAGTTTTCTGGATAGGACGATGTGGCCGTCGAGAATGCTCCTCACCGCATCGGCGATCGGCTCGTTCATGTCATCGGCCTCAACCAGGATGGTATAGAGCCCGGTTATGGTGCCCACATCCGAGGTACCAGAACGCTCCAGAAGCTTGGGAAGGAGAGCAAAGACCGATGGGGTATAGCCCTTGGTCGCCGGCGGCTCTCCGATGGCCAGTCCCACCTCCCGCTGAGCCATGGCGAATCTGGTCACCGAATCCATCATCAGCATGACGTTCTTGCCCTTATCGCGGAAGTACTCGGCGATGGCCGTGGCCACAAAGGCTCCTTTCAGCCGGACCAAGGCCGGTTGGTCTGAGGTGGCCACCACGACGACCGACCTGGCTAGACCCTCTTCTCCAAGATCGTTCTCGATGAAGTCGCGAACCTCTCTGCCCCTCTCTCCGATGAGGGCGATAACGTTGACATCGGCGTGGCAGTTGCGGGCGATCATGCCGAGAAGAACGCTCTTTCCAACGCCGCTTCCGGCAAAGATGCCGACCCTTTGGCCCTTCCCGCAAGTGAGCGTGGCATCTATCGACCTCACCCCCATGGGCAGAGGTTCGGTGATGCGCTGGCGGCTGAGCGGGTTGGGAGGGGAGTTGTGGACTTCATAATCGGTCTCGGTATATATCGGACCGCGTCCATCGATGGGGTTGCCGAGTCCGCCCAAAACCCGGCCCAAAAGCCCGTCGCCCACTCCGACCTTCAAAAAATCGCCCGAGGCGACGATCTCGCTGTTGGGCTTTATGCCGCTCATCTCACCAAGAGGCATAAGGAGCACGCAGTTCTCCTTGAAGCCGACTATTTCGGCCTTGACGGGCGGTTGGTTCCTGGAGATCAAAATATTGCAGACCTCGCCTATCTGGGCGGGTGGGCCCAATGACTCTATGACCAGACCGACCACTTGTTTTACCTTACCATTCTGTCTGATCGACCTGGTTTTGCGGATAATATCCGAGTACTTATTGAAATCGATGACCTTTTGGGCCTCACTCACCGCTCTTTGTCCCCTCCAAAAGCTTCTTAGAGATCTCGCCAAGCTGAGAGTCTATCCTAGCATCGACGCTTCCCTGGGCGGTCTCTATGATGCAGCCGCCCTGTCTTATCCTCTGGTCGGCAATTATCTCGAGCTCCTTGATGCCGTCAACCGAACTTGCAAGCTCTTCTCTGGACTCCTTGATGATCTCAAAGTCTTTGGGGTTGAGCCTTAAGACTACGTGCTCCCGCTCGACAGCCAGTTGGAGAGCCTTTTTGGCTACGTTTTTGATGAAATCGGGGGTTGCCCTTATCTCTTCGTTAATGATCTTTTCGGCAATATCTATGGCAAGCTTGATAGAGGAGGCTTCCGCCTCCTCGACTATCTTCTTCTTCTCCTCGAGCGCCCTCTTGGTGATCATCTCCAGGGTATCTATCAGCCCTTTGGTCTCGGCCTCGGCTTGAGCTAAGCCCCCCTCGTAGCCCTGCTTGAAGGCCTCCTCGCGCAAGAGCTCGGCCTGTCGGGCGGCCTTATCGGGGAGGTTCTCCGGCCTTGGTCTGCTGGGCTGAGTGGGCGCCTTGATGGGGTCCGGCTCTTTGTCCACTACAAACTTATCGAGTTTAGGTGGCCGAAAATCACCATCTGAACGGATTATCCTCGAAGCCTTAGACAACTATGTCATCCTCTCCGCCTCTTGCGATTATTATCTCTCCCTCGTCTTCTAGGCGACGGATCAAATTGACCACCTCTTGTTGGGCCGTCTCAACGTCGTGAAGGCGAACCGGACCGAGATAGTCCATCTCTTCTTTCAGCATCTCGCCGGCCCTCTGGCTCATATTGTGGAATATCTTCTGTTTGAGTTCATCGCCCACCGTTTTGAGCGCAAACGAAAGCTTCTTGGAATCAACTTCGCGCAGAAACCTCTGGACGCCCCTATCATCGAGCGTGATTATGTCCTCAAAGGTGAAGAGGTTGCGCCTAATCTCGTCGGCAAGCTCGGGGTCCCTCTCTTCCAGTGCCTCTAGGATTGACTTCTCCGAGCTTCGATCGACGTTATTGAGTATCCCAACGACCGAGGGAACGCCGCCGACGGAGGTATACTCCTGTCCCTTAGCGATGGCGGCCACCTTCTTCTCTAAGACCCTCTCCACGTCGGAGACTATCTCGGGAGTCGTCCTATCCATCAGGGCGACCCGTTTGATGACGTCGGCCCTGATGTCCACGTCGAGTTTGGTCATGATTATGGCCGCCGGCTCGGGAAGGAGATGGGAGAGGACCAGGGCTATGGTTTGAGGATGTTCATTCTCGATGAAGTTGAATATCTCGCCCGGATCAGTATGTCTCAAAAAATCGAAGGGGGCGATGTCGAGCGATGACGAGAGCCGGTTTATTATCTCGGCCGCCTTGCCCGCGCCCAGGGCCTTCTGGAGCACCTCTTCGGCATATTCGATGCCGCCTTGGCGAACAAAGTCGCGGGCTACGCAGAGTTCGTAGAACTCCTTGACCACCTCATCCATGACCTCGGCCGGAAGCTTTCTCATATTGGCGATCTCCAAGGTCAGCTTCTCTATATCGTCCTCTTTCATCCTCCTCAAGAGATCGGCTGAGACCTCCATTCCGAGCGAGACCAATAGGGCTGCCGCCTTCTGCTTCTCCGATAATTTGCTCTCTTTTGCCAATCGTTATCTACTCCTTGGAGGTGAGCCACATCTTGATGAGACCGGCTACCTCATCCGGCTTATCCTTGGCAATCTTCTTGACCTGTTCCTTTATGGCTTTTCTCTCCCTCTCCTCGGGAGTCGTCTCCTCTTCCCCCATGGCGAAATCGCTTGGAGCGGCCACCGAAAAGGCCTCAAAGCCCGCAATCTCCGGTTTTCTCTTCCTCAAGTTGGAGAGCATCCTGTTTAGGAAGAAGGCGCCCAGAAGGAAGAAGAGGGCCAGGGCCACCATGCGGATTATGTTGTTCGTCCTCTCTCGGCTCATGAACTCCTCGAGTTCAGCTGCGTCCTGCTCGGCTTGGGTGGTATCGAAGGGCACGGTGGAGACGGTCAAGATGTCCCCTCTATCTGTATCTAAGCCAGCCGCGGCCGATATGGCCTCCTCGACGGTGCCCGGCTGAACGCGATCGGTCGTGGTGCTGTCCAAAACGACGGCTATCGAAAGTTTCATTATTTCGCCGGGCGGATCGATCTCCTGCTGCAGATGTTTTGTCACCTCATAATTCTTGGTGGAATCGGTCTTGCTATATTCGCTGGTTCCGCCAGTCTGGGTGGTTGGATAGGTGGGATTGGTCGAATCGACCCCAGGCGTCCCGGCGGGGACACTCCCCTCGCCGGCATACTTCTCCTTGACGCTGCTCTCGCTGCGCAAGATAGGGGTATCTCCCTGCTCGTATATCTCGCTCTCGACGGTCTTCTCCATGAAATCGAGTTCAGCCGAGACGCGGACGACCGACTTACCTTTGCCCAAGAACTTCTCCAGCATCGTTTGAATCGATTTCTCAAGTTTGCTTTCGTAAGCGACCTGAGCCTCGAGTTGATTCTGAGTCATGCCGGAAGCGAGCAGAGTCGAGGCATCGCCCGTCGCTTCGGAGAGAAGGTTTCCCTGATCATCTAGGATAGTTATATTCTCCGGCTTTAAACCCTCCACGCTGCTTGCCACCAGGTGGACGACGGCCCTAACCTGATTGGCCGAGATTTTGGCGGCCGCCCTGGTCTTTAGAACGACCGAGGCCGTCGAGGGCTCCTCGTCCTCCTCATAGAGGCTCTCTTCGGGAACGACGATATGGACTCTAGCCCCCTCGATCTCGGAGAGGCCGGATATGGTCCGGGCAAGTTCCCCCTCGATGGCCCGGCGCAAATTGACCTTCTGATTGAACTCTGAGGTACCCAAACTGCTTTGATCGAATATCTCGAAACCGACCCCGCCGCCGCTCGGAAGGCCTTCGGTTGCCACAGTCAAGCGGGCGTCATAGACTTGACCTGCCGGGACCTCGATGACACTAGCCCCCTTCAAGCGATAGGGAATGCTCTGTTCTTTTAAGACCGAGACTATCGATGCGGCATCGTCGGAGGAGAGGTTGGAGAATAGGACGGAATAAGAGGGGCGGACGGCCCAATAACTCAAAGCGATGAGCCCTAAAGTGAAGGAGAAGATGGTTATGACAAAGACGAGTTTCTGGTTGAGATTTAACTTTCTCCAAGCCATCCTGATTTGTTCCAGCGCATCGGATATAGCCATCTATCACCCCAAATTAAATTTGCATTCTGCTTATCTCTTGATAAGCCTCGACCATCTTATTGCGTATCTGTATAGTAAGCTGCAGAGCCACATTGGCCTTCTCGGCCTGGATCATCACTTCGTCGATGTCGATCTCGCCAGCCGCAAATCTGGTCATTGCTTGATCGGCCTCTTTCTGGATCGTGTTGATTCTGCTCATGGCACCTTGAAAGATCTCTTGGAATGAGGCGGCCGGGTTCTCTCGGGCCGAAGAGGCGCGGTCCCTTCCGATACCGATCCTGCTATCGACGTGACTTAAGATATTGATCGATTTTATGGCCAAAGTTCCTCCTTAAGTTAGATTTCAAGAGCCTTGAGAAACATGCTTTTAGCCACCGACATGACCGTTACGTTGGCCTCGTAGGCGCGGGTGGCCGAGACCATGTTGACCATCTCGATTACGATGTTGATATCCGGCATGGCCACATAGCCGTCGGTGTCGGCATCGGGATGACCGGGATCGTAGCCTAGACGCGGCTCCCCGTTGTACTGGCTGATAGACGAGACCCTAACCCCGCCGGAATCTCCCTTAGGGGTGAAGGCGACTACCTGCCTCTTGTATGGACCACCCTCGGCCGTGCGAGTGGTGTTGATGTTGGCGATGTTGCTTGAGATCGTATCCATCCAGAGACGGTTTGCGGTAAGGCCCGATGCCCCGATATCAAGACTTGAGAATACGCTCATTTCGGATGCTACCTCCTTCTACTTTAAGACCGATTTTAAGGATTCGAACCTTCTCTTCATCAGATCGGAGAGGGCCGTGTAGTATAAGCCGTTCTTGGCCAGCTTGCTCATTTCATCATCTATGTCAACGTTGTTGCCGTTTAAAGCCATCGAGGTCTCATTGATGGTGAACTCCTTGACCGTAACCTCCCCGGCCGGGGAGGAGGCGGCGCCCGCCATGTGCTTGGGGTCGGTCCTCGTCAGTTTCTTGGAACCGGATGAGCTGGCGATGGCCCCTTTGAGCGCATCCTCGAAGACGACGTCCGACTTTTTGAAGCCGGGCGTATTGACGTTAGCGATGTTGTTCGATATCACCTCTTGCCTCTTTGAGGCGGCTTTAAGGGAGTTCTTCAAGACCATAAATGGTTCGTCCGAAAAGATTCTATCCAACATTTTAACCCTCCCCAAAACTCTGGCTAAGTGCACAATTTTCCATCAGATCGTCGATGACCTCTCTCTTGAAGCGCCATTCCTTGCCGATCTTGATGCCGGGAAGTTTCTTATCTCTGGCCAGGCGACAGATCGTAATCTCGCTCATCTGTAGATATTCGGCAAGCTGTTTGGTCGTCATGATCTCGCCGGGACTCCGGTCAACCATCGATCCCCCCAGAAACTGACGGCACTTCGCCATCTTAAAGGATAATATGTAGATATATAGATAACTTTATAACCTTTTTCTAGATTATTCAATACCTTTTCTTAAAATAATTTGATTTTTCTATCAATAGGTTGTTAATTTATCACTTAATAGTCTATCAATTGACAACGACAATTTTCAAATTATTTTATGTTGTTTATATTCCTTTTATATATCTTTAATGTTCTTATCATTAATAATAATGCTTTTATATCATCTTAATATCTTTTTGCAAAGTTTCTTATATTTTTATATCTTTTTTATTTTCTGACAGATTTTAACTATAAATTGATATGGTTTTAAGTCTTATTATATCGTTTTACATAAGTTAGAATAACTATCAATAAAGAGACGTTCAATTTGATGTGAGAAAGGGCCGCTCGGCCGGTGTTTGGTGGAATGATGGGGTCTGCCTTAAGTCGATCGGCATCGCTTGGCCTCTGTCGCCAGTCCGGCCAGTTCAAACCGCCTTAGAAATTCGAGCTACCTTAGCCCCTCTTCTGTCCGCTTGCCCTTTAATTATCTAGCACCTCCTTGAGGGCGGCAGACATCTTCCCGATACTCTGCTGACTGACCCCGCCATGAAACGGCAAGAGAATAACCTCATCGAAGGCGGCCTTGGCAGCCGGAAAACCGCTCCCGCCGAAATCGAAGACCTTGCCTTTAAGAAGAGGGCTCTCGAAGGGAGGCCTGGGAAGAGGTCTTGCCTCAATATCATTATCGGCCAAAAAATTGATTACCCAATCCCTCCCCTTTTCCTTGGCCTTCCCTTTGAGCCGGATCGGATAGAATGGCCAGCTCATAGTGGCATTATCTGGAATAACGATCCCTTTATATGCGCCCATCTTGATGAGTGATTCGCCAAAGAGCCTGGCCTTGGCACCTCGCCTTCCTATCTCCTTGTCCAGATCGGTCAGGCGAAGGCTCGCAAGGGCCGAATGCCAGAGGGGCATTTGAAGGCCGAAACCAGCCAAGCCGCCTTCGCTCCCCCATATATCTTTGGCTCTGCCCAGACCCAAGTCTATCAATGGCTCGATCCTTTCAGCCAGGTCTGCATCATTGGTGGTTATGAGCCCCCCATCTCCGACATCGAGCGGACTTGGGGCGGATAGATCGAAGAGGGCTATATCGGCGGCAGCTCCCGCCGTAACGCCGCGCCCTGCCGCGCCCAGAGCAAATCTGCCGTTTTCGATGAGGATAAGACCGGTCCCCTCCAGGGCCGACCTGGCCGCCTGAAGATTGACGGGATTGCCGGCAAAATCGGTCAAAAAGACGGCCTTCACCTTGGGCCCGATATTATCCTTTATCTTGGTTACGTCGATGAGCAGGCTATCCGGCTCGATATCGACGTAAAGCGGCTTGGCCCCAAGGGCCAAAATAGCGCCGGTCAAACCCCAGAAATCCATGGCCGGCAGGATGACCTCATCACCGGCCGCAATTCCGATCGCCTCCAAGATAACCAGAAGGGCGCCGCCCCAAGAGTTCACGGCAAAAGCGTGGCTCACTCCCAAATATTTCCTTATGGCCGCCTCGAAATGGGCGGCCCCGCTGCCGGATGCGGTCTGGCTCAAGAAGGATTTGGTCAACAAGGCGGCCGCGGCATCATCAAGAAAGCGGCCGATGAAATTTATCCTCTCCCGCTTCCTCTTGGTCTCTTCGACATAGCCCTCTCTTGCGAGCTGCCACTGGCCTCTGGCGAGCTTTTCAAGGTCCATCCTGGCCTTAGCCTCAGGATGAGAGACTGCGACATTGAACCACTTCACCGCCTCCTCTATTTCACCGAGCCTTCTGGAGAGTTCCCCGATGAGGTAAGCCACGCCGACCGTGCCGAGCTTCACCGGCAATGTCCTAGAATTTTCGAAGGCGTCGCGGTAGAGCGAGAGAGATTTGGCCATGTACTCCTTTTCCAAATCGACCTCACCGATTTCGCGGTAGAGCCAGGCAACCCGCAGGTAGAATCCGGCAATGGCCGTTGAGTCTGAGTTTGATAACTTGGCGCACCCTATAGCCTGAAGATAGCTCTTGATGGCCATCTCGGGCGTCCTCATCCCGGTCAGATCGGGATTTTGACCGGAAAGAATCGATCCCTTTAAAGTCTCGACCAGTTTTGTGGAGCGGCGAAGGTTTGTGTTTTCGAATTCTCCGGCAAGGGCAGCGTAGCCGCAATTGGGGCAGGACCAGACGGCGTAATAGAGGGGGTTTGTGCCGGTGTAATGGATGCAGAAATCGCTATCCCTCTCTTTTACCGCATAAGAGCCGTGCTTAACGACCAGGGCCTTGAAGGGGGCCTTGCAGACCGGACAGGCTGCACCCTTCTCGATGAAATCGGCCACTCTATCCTCCGTTTGAAAGCTTTAGGATTAAGTTCTTCAATATCTAGCTTATATCGGTCTATTAGGAGTTCTGCTTAAACATGTCGGCCGGTGAGAAGAGGGGTGGGATTTAGAAACAGCGGAGGTGAGGGGCTCAAAAAAGGCGGCCCTTTTGGGCATGAGCCCAAGGCAAAAACCGCCTGATGCAACGAGTGACTTGGGTGGTATTCGGCGAGCGGCCTTCTATCCGACCATGTTGGCCTCCTTCTTGACCCGGCCCTTGTTGGTATCTACGGCCTCCTGCCAAGCGGAGCTTATCTGGGAGAGGAGTTCTATCGACTCCTCGATCAGCTTAACATCCTTCTTGATGTTGGCCTGGACCATCCTCTCGTTTATGTGGAGGTAGATCGACTCTAAGTTCCTGGCTATATCGCCGCCCCGCTTCTTATCCAAGGAGAAGGCGAGTTCGGAGACGATCTTCTGTGCGCGCAGGATATTATGGTTGGTCTTTTGAAGGTCGTTGGCTATCAGGGCATCCCTTGCCACCTTCATGAATTTTATGGCCCCTTCGTACATCATGGTAACCAAGGATTCGGGGCTTGCCGTCTCCACCTTATTCTTGAGATATTTCTCCTGAAAATCCATCACTATCACCTCTTAAAAAGTTTTGTCTTCTATCCGAAAAGACCGGATATCTGGGAGCTGAGCCAGTTGCTCATGCTCTGCATCTGCGACAGGGCCGCCTCCATGGCCGCAAACCGCTTGACCAGGTTCTCCCTTCTCATCTCCAGCCTCGTCCCCATATCGTCGATCCTATCTTGATAGTACTCTATTTCCCGGCTCAAGACATCCTCTTGGCGGGGTATGACGCCCGCCTTGACGCTGTAGGCGCCGACGAGCTCGGTCTTGCTGTCGGTATAGGAGTCCATCATGTCGTAAATGCGCCGGGCGATGCCGTCGTATTCGCTCCCCGCCTCGCTATCGTGAGAGAATAGTTTGGCCAAGGCCGCCGGATCCTCGCTCAAGGCCTCGCTTAGCGCCTCATCATCGATGACCAGAAGACCTGACTTTCCATAGTTGGCGCTGGTTATGCTTATGCCGATCTCGCTCAACTGATCGAGAGATTCGCTCAAGGGATCGTCCTCACCATCGGGGGCAGCAGAGCCGGGCCTAAGCCTGCTCACCGTGCTGCTAGCGATCCTGGCCATTTCGGTCTTCATCAAGATGAGGATCCGATCCCCCTTAAGAAGACCTTTCTTCTGATCGGCAAGCGTCTTGGGGTCCTTGACCTTCTCCTCAGATAGCCTGTTATTGATGACCGTCATCAGATCGTTATATTTATTGACAAAATCCTGAATCGCCCCTTTGGCCTTGGCCGCATCGTGGGATACCGCTATATCGACCGGGCCGTCGACTGCGTTCAGGGTGGATTTCAAGTTAATGGTAACCCCTTCTATCAGGCTGCTTACGCTGTTTGAGCTGCTATAGATCCAGTTTCCGCCATTGAAGCCCTCCACCTTGAATTTGGCGTTGCTCCCGCTGGTGGTAACCGGGCTATCTGCGGCAAGCAACTTGGCTGCGGCCAAGAAGTTGCCGCTCACATCCTCGCGCAGGATGGATGAGGAGCCGGCCGTCTTGGAGGTCAAGATGAGCTTGTCGGCCACGCTGTCGTAGGAAGCATTGACACCGGCCGCCGAATTGTTTATCCGGCTTATCACCTCGGAAAGAGTATCATTATCGATATTATGGTTGATCGTAACCCCATTTATTTTGAACGATCCGTCGCCGTTTGCGTCTCCGGTGGCCGCCGTCCCAAAATTACCAGCGCTTAGAGCCCGGCCCGTCCGTGCGTGGCCTAAGTGGACGGTGCTCGTTTTGCTGCCATCGCCGCCACTATCTTGCTCGGCACCGATGAGGTGGAGGGCCGAAAGTAAGCTGCTGGTATCACCGCTTGAACCGACCAGGATCTGTTGGCCGGAGTAGGCGACCGTATTGGTTAAAGTCAGGCTGTCACCGGCCAAAGAGGCGGTGACTCCGGTCGAAGCGGAAACGGAGTTTAGGTGGTCGATTATCTCCTCTAAAGTCAGGCCACTTCCGACCGCATCGGTCGTTGTGCCGGTCGGGCCGACCAGGCGATCTATGTCGCCGTCGCTATCCTCGTCGCTCAAGATGAATTGGACATTTCTGATAGTGAAGGTGCCGGCGGTGACCGCCGTTCCAAATTTGGCATCGTCGTTTGAGACGGCTTTGGTCGCATCGACGCTACTTCCGATTGCAACGCCGCTCACCATCCTGGTTGCAGTGGCGAGGGCCGCCACTTCGGTCAGTCTGTAGCTACCGACGGCAGTTGAAGATTTAGCCGTGGCGGTTGCGACATCGCTATCGCTTGACGTTATAGTCTTGCCCGCCGTATAACTTGAGCTCAAAAGGTTATTTGCCGCTGACTTGAAATTGGTCATATAGGCCTTTATCTCGGCCCAAAAATCCTTTTTCCAAGTCAGAGTGTCCTGCTTCGCCTCCATCTTCACCAGCGGTTGGCGATCGATGGCGATGAGCTGATCAATTATAGCATTTGTATCTAGGCCGGAGGCCAGACCACCGATACTGAAGTAACTTGGCATTAAATCTCCTTTAGGCCTTCTTGTCTACCATCATGCCGACCATTTCGAGCATCTTAGCCACCATATCGAGGATCTCCTTGGGAGGAATCTCCCGGATAACCTCCTTGGTCTCCATATCCATGATGGTGACCATTATCTCCTTCGTACCTTCGTGGACGGAGAATTCCAGCTGGGTATTGAAGATGTTTATTATCTCGTTTAGGCTCTCCAAGACCTCTTCACTCTTCTTCTTATCGAGATTACCTCCCTTAAGGCTGGGGTCCTTTGCCTGCTCCTTGGCCGCCTCAAAAGCCTTTTTTACCTCAGCTTTTGAAGTTTTGAAAACCATATCTGCGGGCAACGACTCCTTGGGATTCGTCTGACCTATCTCCACTGGTTTTATGTTCATTGCAACCTCCAAACTTAAGTTAGATTTTGACGATAAAGATAGTTATTTTATCGACAGTTCGAAGGGATTTCTGCACAAAAAGTGGGGGGCTCTTTGACCAAAAGGTTAAGCCGAGATGGCTTTTATGGCCCTCACAGTCTCTCTTAGAACCTTGGATTCAGGCAGCTTCTCGGCCCCCATCTCAAGGATTTTGACCGCTTCTTGGGTCATGCCCAAAGAGGAGTATATTTTGGCAATGGCCGTATAGGGACGGAGCTGGCCGGGCTCCTTACTTAGTGAGTGCTTATAGAAGACGACGGCGTCTTCCATCAGCCCGTTCTTCTCGCAGGTTTTGGCCAGCATATTTAAGCTTTCAACATCGGCCTGGTCACTCTCTACCGCTATCATCAGTTCCTGACAACCGAGATCGGCAAAACCGTTATCGTAGAGGAGCTTGCCAAGACGAAGGCTCTTCTCTCCTCTGGAGAGATGCAACAAATCGTAGAGGCCAAGGAGCTTTTCGAAGGATTCAAAGAGGTCCAATCTCAAATTCAACCTCAAGACCTCTTCTAGGAAGGCGACCTTGGCCGCCCTATTGCCTGATGAGACGGCCGGCGCCTCTTTGGACCCCATTAGTACCTCAACTACGGCCGCTGCGATATCAAGGATCTCAATCTTGGCCTCCCTCAAATCCCTGAGGACCGCTTTAGCCAGATTGAAGTCTGAGCTCAGGGCCGAAGCGACGACAAGCCTAATCTTTGCCGAGTAGTATTCGGAATAGGACTCTGGCACCTTGGCAAATATGGAGATGGCCCCCTCAAAATCACCCTTATTCATCAAGCATTCGCCCCGGACAAGCTCGGACTTGAATGAGGCGGGAAAGAGCTCGGCCGCCCTTTCAGCAAAGCCGAGCGCCTGGCCGACCATGCCCTCTTCACAGAAGAGTGAGGCCATGGCGAGCAGATTATTCTCAAAAGAGAGGTCGAGCGTCCTATCAATGAAGGCGATGACGCTATCGGCATCCTCGTGGGAGAGAAGGATCTTGCACATGCTCCTTGCGGCGAAGACATCCTTGGGATTATCTCTGAGCGCATTAGCAAAGGAGGAGATCGCCTCGTGGACGTAGCCCATCTCTCCATAGACCATCCCAAGCCCGTCATGGGCCTGATAGGAGCCGCTGCCCCTCTGGCTGACATACCTTAAGGGAGCCTCGCCCATGGCAAGGCAGCGCTCAAAGGAAGTGATGGCCGAATCGTACTTCTTCTGCTCTTTATAGATGAGACCCCGGATGAACTCCAAGTCAGTGAAGTCGGGAAAAATCTTTAAGGAGTCCTCGATGACCTCTAAGGCATCGTCAAAGCGGCCAATCGCTTTCAAGCAGATCAAAAGATTTCTTGGGATGAGCGAGACGAACTCGGCTTTATAATCATCTAGATACTTATATGCATTCTGGAAGCTCAAGATGGCTTTTTCGTAAGATCTCTCACGCAAATATTCGGTCCCCAGGTTGAAGTGGATGAAACTATCTTTGGGACTCTTTTTGAGATCGGCCAGGATTATGTCGATATTGCGTCTTATCTTCTCTTTGCCATAGACGGCCTGCTTAGAGTAGCCGTAATGGTTGATTCTTGCGCTGGAGTGGCCAAAGCGGCCCCCTCTATCCTTGATCGAGCCCGCTATCTGCTCGTGGATGGCCCTTTTGAAGCGGTATTCCTTGCGATTCCTAAATATCCTGACAGGCATCGAGACCAGAACGTCGGCTTCGGAGTCGCCGCCCTCCATGAAGTTATATTCGGTTACAAAGAAGGCTTCAAAGCCCGCCTTGCTCACGGTGCTACTTATCATCTGCTCATCGCCGAGAATGATCTCCTCGTCGGCGTCGAGCCAGAGTATCCAGTCAGATGTAGCCATCTCCAAAGAGACATTCCTGGCCGCCGAAAAGTCGCCCGTCCAGTCGTGATGGAAGACCTTGGCCCCGTACCCTTTGGCTATCTCAACGGTGCGGTCGCTCGAGCCGGTATCGACGATGACGATCTCATCGACCGCCTCTTTGACACTCGCAAGACATCTATCGAGATTCTCCTCCTCATCCTTGACGATCATACAGAGGGATATGGTCGGTCGCTTCAATCCTTCTCCTTAAAGTGGGCGAATGGACTCATGGTCGATGAAATGCCCATGTCTTAAAGGTATCGGTATCTTACTCCATTACCTTTAAGAAGATAGAGGGCCGCCCGCGTTAA
>JASEGU010000015.1 GCA_030017835.1 Actinomycetota bacterium
AGCGGCAGAAGCCGTTGTGCGTAGTTAAGGTGTCAACAGAAACGGGGTAACTCCATATTCGATTGCCCTACCCTAATAAGAGACTATTATTCTCACTATCGGTGGCTTTGCGTCTTGCCTGGGACGGACCACAATTTTCTTTTTCACCTCCTCATCTGGTTTCTCTCTAATCGGTTTAAACCACCTCCCAATCCTTAAGGAGGGTAGTCATTCCGAGTATTTTTATTAATCACTATTCACATACTATTACTCTCTCTCTTGTCAACATAATTCTTATAAATTTATAAAAATATTCATAGCGATTGAAAATATAGTGAATCATGGCAGTTTAGGGTCGGAAATCAGATACTTGCGATTAAAAAGATCTGCTCCTAACTTAGGATGGCCGAGATAAAGTGGTGGATAATATTAAGCTGTAGGTCGAATGGTCTTGGCTCCAACCATAGTCCCATAGACCTTGGTAAAGATGCCTAATGAGAGAAGGATATCGCCCAAGCTTATCAAGCTCATGGATGGCGGAACGAGAACCGGAAACGGGATGACATCGGCCAAGAATTTTAGTGATGTTGCCTGCGTCAAGGGGACGTGGAACGGGTCTAAGGATTGAGCTACAAAAGCCGCCCGCTCAGGAGCGGTGAGCCTTTCGATCCAGGCTAAAGAGACCGGCATCCCGCCGTTTGCCGCTATCACAAGAAGATTTAGTAAGACTCCAAACCCCATTATCAAAAAATGGCGGTCTTTACCGTTTATGACGGCCCCTGCTACAAGCATCAAATATGAAAGCAATAGCAGATAGAAGACCTCGCGCCCTGTTGGGCTCAAAAAGGAGGAGGCAAAGGGAAGAAGGTATTGAAGGATGAAGGCGGCTATAAAGAGAAGGGGCGCTTTGATCTTAAGGTTTTGAAGCCTTGAGAGGCTCCCTTTTTTGATGAGGCCGGCCAAGATTGCCAAAATGAAAGCATCTAGGAGCATTGCATTATCCCGCCCGCTTCATTACCGGATGAAACCCCATCCTTAAAAGCCATTATCCTCAAGGCTTTGGGTCCATAGTGATTTCTTGTGCCTAAGGATATTTATGAGAACTCTGATCATTTTAGGATCGAAGGTCGTTCCTTGCTCCTGCTTGATGGCGGCGACGGCTTCGCGCGAACTCATCTTCTCTTCACTAAAGCAACCTGAGACCAAGTCGTCGTAACGGGCAGCTAGATGAATTACCTGGGCTCCTGCGGATACTCGGCTTCCATCACCGAGCCTAAAGGGAGAGTGGTGATGTTTGACCATATCGGCCGAACCCTTCAAGGAATCGACTTGGGAGAGAATTTCGCAGCCGATTTCACAGTGGGCGCCTTTGCCTTCATCGTCCTTAGGCTTGGCCGTGTATCTATGCTCAAAGGGGTCATCCTCCAAGCCGACCTTGCCTATGTCTCTCAATAGGGCCGCGTTGTTTATGTCTTCAAGTTCATCTCCTCTGATGCCGATCATTTTGGCCATCCCCACGGCAAGCTCGGCCACCTTGCGACTGTTGCCCTCCGCCCTGTTCTCTTGGACATCGATGATTGAGGATAGAGCACACAAGGTGGCCCGGTATGTCTTCTTGATGTCGAGAAGGAGCTTGTAGGAATACCAGACGATGTAAATGGCCGGAAAGAAGAGAATGACTCCCCAGAAATTCAGGTTCTTATGCATCATGGCCATGAGGGTGGCTATCGGAACCAAGGCCGTGTAGAAGGGGCCTATAATCTGGATGGCTCCGATTGAGTCTTTTAAGATGGCAACCGGACCCCTTGCCATGAGGAGTATCTGCTCGAAGAGGACATCTACTAAGAGGAACATGAAAGCAAGGCCGGTGATGGCGACAATATCCCTCATAAGCTCGATACTGCCGACGCGCCCGCCCATGGCCAAAAAGAGCGCCGCCGAGATGACGATGGCGACCATGTATTCTCCCGCTTGAGCGGCAAATGATAAAATCCTCTCCTTCTTAATGATGGCCAGGGCGATGCCGCCGAAGAAGGCCACGCTCAAGGCGACCGGAAGTTTAAAGAGAAGTATCGAAGCTATGATGATGGCTGGGGCGCCGCTATGGGTGCCTCCCTGAGGCAAAGAGACCTCTAAGTAGTCAGCGGCGGCAAAGCCGACCGAGAAGAGTATTATGTTTAGGAAATCTATCAGCTCAAAGGGGAGTCCCCTTATGTTTAAGACGTAGATGACTAACCCTGTCAGAGATAGGATTATCTTCATTACCCTGGTTTTATCATTATCGACCCTTAAGTGTTTATTCAAAAAAATATCACTCCAGTTCCCAATCATCTATGATCAGAAGGTCCTCTTTGACTTCGAAGTTGGTCTCTAAGTCATCCTTCTTCTCTTGGGTCTCTTCCACTTTCCGTTCCTCGACTTCTTCTCTCTCCTTTTTGTCTTCATATTGAAAACGATTCCATTTGTCCTCATCAGTTTCGATCTTAAAGCTTATGCTCCCCACATCCAGCTTGCCCTCTTCTCCCAGCATCTCGATGAAGATTTTAACTACATCCTTATCGAACTGGCTGCCAGAGCAGTAGAGCAGCTCGGCTGCGGCCTCGGGAAAAGTCATCGGCTCTCGATAGGACCGCAATGATGTCATGGCGTCAAAAGCGTCGGCCACGCTGACGACTCTGGCCAGCATCGGGATGGACTCGCCCCTGATGCCTGCGCCATAGCCCATGCCGTTATAGTATTCGTGATGGCTTTCGACGACCGGAAGGACGCTCCTTAAGAAGTCCACATCCTTTAATAGCTCGGCTCCGATCTCAGAATGCTTCTTGATGCTCTCGTACTCATCCGATGATAGTTGACTCGGTTTGCAAAGGATGCGCCTAGGTATGCCTATCTTGCCAAGATCATGAAGGAGGGCGGCGTACTTGATGAGATCCATCTCGTTTTCGGGAAACCTCATCTTGCGGGCGGCAAGTTCTACGTAATCGGCAACCCTCTCCGAATGTCCTTTGGTATAGCTATCTTTGGCTTCGATGGAGGCGATGAGGGCGCGCACCGTATCGCCATAGGCCGCTTTGAGCCTCATGTATACCCTAAAGGACTCCCTGGCTATGAGTAGTGGCGCTACAACCAGAATGATGGATGAGATTCCGGAGGAGACATAGAGCTGGGCTAAGGCTATCCCTAGTGTGGCTAAAAAGATTTTGCTTGGAATGGTCCATCTTTCATTTAGCACCCAAATGTTTAATGGATGCATTTTTTCAATAAGACCGATAGCTACAGAGACTAGAGCAGTATTTACGAGGAAATAAGTGATCGCCGCCAGAGCAAGGGGGAGGAGAATCGATGGAAAGTCAAGGTAGGTTAAACCGCCTTTTGTGATAAAGGAGGGATGATTCAATTTCTGATAAATCAAGGCTGCCAAGCCGGCATCAAATACGGCTATGCCGCCGTTTACCATCCATCTGAAGATTGATGTTTTTTTCTTTATATCCCGCCAGACGACGGTCATAAAGAGTGAGATCAGGATAACCGTCAAGGGTTCGAACAGGAGAACAGCTGCAAATATGATGGTAAAACTTACAGAGACCGCTCCAACCCTGGGGAGATCGATCCCCGCTGATTCGGCCATCCAGACCATCAATCCGAAAACGGCTATCTCTTTCCATTGGAGACTGGATTCCATGGATAAATAAAGATACGCCACAAGGCCAGAGGCTAAAAAAAATAGAGAAATAGAATATATATTGAAGTTTTTATAATCTTTATTCACGTTCAACTTCCTCAAAATTAAGGGCCGACATCACTAAAGTTTTATGTTATACGCGACTTCTAGCGCCGCCAGCCAAAACTATGGCCATAAGCGCGGTCAGAGCCAAAAAGAACTTGCCTCTCATGGGAAGACCCCCTTTGGGGTTATGCTAGGCAAATCGCCCGCTTTAAGTCTTCCCGCTTTTCCGCTACTTAGCGAGAACTGCGGCTTCTCTCCTCTTCAAAAAATCGGCCTCTCTGCGGCCGATTTAATGGTTTGATGCCGGCCCAAAACCTCTCATATTAAGCTGTCAAAATGCTAAACTGCCTATTTAAAGCGTCCAAAGCCGCCCTGACCACGGCGTCTGGCTCGCTCCTTCGGATGAAAGCCGAACCGATGAAGCGACCATCTCGAAGCGATGACGAGAGGTTAACCGAACACAGGGCCGCCTTATCTTGCTCCAATGTTACCACTGCAACCTCCTCCAAGGCAAAAGATGATTCATCCTTTAAGAACTTCTCTGCTGCTTGCAATGTGGCTATGGCTATTATCCGCCTCTGCTGGGCTATCGTGGCCGCCCCGTTGGCGCTCCCCTCGTTCTCTTCCTCGCCAAGCTTCAATTTTACCAGAGCGCTCGCCGTGGGTCCCTTGACATCAACATTGATGTTGACCGCCTTTAGCCGATCCGTCCTTACCTTCCTCTCCGACGGCTTGATATCCGGGTCAAGCTGGGCTACGCTGACCTTCTTATGATCTACGGCCAGGCCAAACCCCGCCAAAAGGACCGACTCCACATCTCTGACAATCTGTTTTGCCGAACGAAAGGTGTCGGATAGAACGTGTATTTCGCGCACACCACCCTCATCATCGAACATGACTCGTGCGGCCTGTATGTCCTTTATCCTAGATAGAGCCCCTTCTAAATCCTGTTTCAAATGATTTTCGAAAGCCAAAATCTGGACCTTCCTTTCTGTGAGGCCGAGAAATCATATTAAGGGGGGTGATTTTGGGTTAATCCAGATCGGATAAGGAGGGTTCGATGAGTCCGTAGTTGCCGTCCCTTCGGCGATAGATGACGTTGGTCTCCTCATTCTCAGAATTGGTAAAAACAAAAAACTCATGCCCTATCAGATCGAGCTGCATCGCAGCCTCCTCGGCGGACATCGGTTTCATCGGGATCTGTTTCACCTTTACTATCGAAGGCGGCTCTTCATCCTGAGACTCAAAGGTCTCGGGGCCAACCTCCGCTTTGGGCGCAGCGCTCACTCCCTGATGTCTTACATTGCTCCGATAGAGTTTGCCCTTATATTTCTCTATCTGTTTTTCCAACTTCTCGACGACATGATCTATCGATACATACATATCATTGGTGGCAACCGAGGCCCTTATCATTGGGCCTTTGGTAAATATGATTACCTCGACCGCCTGACAATCATGAACGCTCGGATTCTTCTCGACCTTAAATTCAACTTCTATTTTAATTACCTGATCAGAATGGTTTATGATCTTCTTTAGTTTATCTTGAGCGTGTCTCTTTATCGCCTCCGTTACATCAATATTCTGTCCCTTTATAATAAACTGCACGTAACCGACCCCCCGTCTTGGCTCTCTTTAAAATTTGACACCGTTTATTTTAAATCCTTCCCGAAAATTGTCCAAACCTTAAAAACCTGCTTTTAGAACATACAATATGGTAATGAAACATTTGCTAGTGGAAGGTAGGATAAATAAGTGGGTTTAACTTAGCTGACCTGGTCTTTGGCCCCACACTCGCCTGCTGAGAGCCCCGCACCGCCCTTGAGAGGCGACACTCATACCCTTCTCCCTGTTGATCAGGGGCAGGACTTACTCCTAAGCCGCACCATGCTCGTCCGCTCAAAAGCGGACTTACGTGGATCCTTTCGCCTGCGACTAGCTTGGACTATCCCGAAGAGACTCCGAGAGCAACCACAGACCTAAGCCAAACCCACCTCTAATTTTAACCAAGTTATGCCACTTAAACAAGATTGCGAATCAGCCAGCTTATATAGTTCTCTGCCTCGAATTTTCCATGAACGATACTCTCGGCTATCATATTAATATCCATAACATACTTACCTTCTATAATCTCATTTCTAATCTCGGCTATCCCTCTGGAGCCGGCCTTTTTCAGCCGTTTGAAAGAAAAAAGCTCCCTAGAGCTACCCTTTATTGGAGCAAATCTGCCTTTTTTGGCCGAGCCTTTTGGCCTCTTTCTCACAGCCTACGCCCTTTAGCAAAATTTGCCCCTCCCTACTTTCATCGGAAGGGCTGGGAACCGACTTGATAGAGGGCGTCAATCTTTATATTAATCGGCCTTGATAACCCGAGCTATCGTCAAGAGATCAACCTTGGCCGCCCCCGCTTTAAGAAGGACTTTCGAGCACTCATCGGCTGTCGCCCCTGTAGTAAAGACGTCGTCGATGAGGAGTATGTTTTTGCCAGCCGCCGCCCCCGGCTTAATCACCTTAAAAACACCCTTCACGTTCCTCTGCCTCTCTTTATGAGTGAGGCTTACCTGGTCCATCTCCTCGCTGGTTCTCTCCATAAGGCTTAAGACTGGTAGCGGTGCCCCTTCAGCGATCCTTGAAGCTATCAGTTCGGCCTGGTTGTAGCCCCTTTTTTTCATCTTTTTTCGGCTGAGCGGTACGAAGGTTGCGATATCGACGTCGGAAAAATCGGCAAGAATCGGGGCGGCCATCTCGCCGAGGAAGCAGGCGACGCTCCTCCGGTTCTTATACTTGAGACCATAGACGGCTTCCTTTAAGCCCGCCTCGAAGAGGCCGAGGGAGCGGGCCTTTTCAAACTTGAAGCGCCCTCTACAATCCAGGCAACTATTTACATCGGCCCCGGTCGGTTTTCCGCATCTTCTGCAGATCGGCTTCTCGATCAAGGGCAGATTATCCCTGCAGCTTGAGCAGATGATTTCCCCGCCGCCCCTCTTGCAGATGACGCACCTGATGGGATAGATGACCTCGATGAGCGAGCTCCACAAACCACTCAATGGCCCTCCTTAGTGGACGGAGAAGACGTACTGCCAAAAGGGCACCGTAAATACGCTTAAAATCGTTGCCGTAACGATGGCTATGGGCAGAAAGTCGGTATCCAAGCGATATTTGAGCCCGATAATGAAGGAGAGCATGGCCGGCGGCATTGAAGCCTGAAGGATAATCGCCTGGGTAAAATCGCGAGAGAGCCCAAGGAGAGCCGACGCCCCGAAGGCTGCTAGCGGCGAGAGGGCCAGTTTTATCAAGACCAGGGCGATGATGAGCCTCTTATGTCTGCCTAGGCTGCCCATTTCAAGCGAGATGCCGATCGAGAGCATGATGAGGGGGACGGCCGCCCCTTTGAGATATTCCAGACTCTTTAGGATGAAGGGGGCAAGGCTGACTCCGCGCAGAGCAAGGCCGGCTGCAAGGGCTATTAAAGGCGGAAAGGTTATTATCTCCTTTAATTTATTTATTTTATCCTTTCCGTCCCCGTAAGCCTCAGCAAAATAGAGCCCGGCGGTAAAGGCAAAGAGAACGGTTGCAAAGATGTCGTAGAAGATGGCTTTGACCAGATAAGACTCCCCACCGAAGGCAAGTGATAGCGGATAGCCAAGATAGCCGGTATTTCCGATGGCCGCCGCCAGCAGAAAAGCGCCCAGCGTCTCCCTTTTGAGATTGAAGAAGCGGCTTGTCATGAAGGCGAAGAGGACCGAGCCGATCATGGCTATCCAGCCGATAAGTGGCATGACCAACAGGGCGGCCTCAATTTTTGAATTTCTGATGGCCAAAAATATCAAAGCTGGCAGCGCTATATAGACGATGACCTTGTTTAAGGTGGCTGAATCCTCCACCCTCATAAGACCGGCCCGTTTGGATAAAACCCCCAAACCGATGAGAAGAACGATGGATGATATCAGGGTAAAGAGATTAGCAAACTCCAAATCTTCCTCCAAATTTTAAGCTAACTATTTATAGCAGAAGGAGGAAGAAATATTAAGGGGGCGCGGGATATCCCCGCGCCCCCTTAATTGTCTAAGAGATTTAAATCAAGCTAATCGTCAAATTCCCCTTCGGTTTCTTTCTCCTCAAATTCCTTTATAATCTCTTCCACTTCTTCTTCAGAGCTTGCCACAAAGGTTTTACCATCTCTTTTGAACTGGCCGATAACGGTTCGGCCATCTGAGGCATAAAGGGGAATCGTTTCAGGAATATCGTTTCGTTTGTTGTATTCCAGGGCCTCTTCTGGAGTTTTGGGCATATCTCCAAACAAGTCTTCATATCGCAGATATCCAACCGTTCCATCAACCCCTTGCGCTAAAATCAGGTCAGGTTCTTCTTCGAGAGAGTCGGCGTATTGATCCGAGCCGTAAGTCTCGCCATACTTATTGACCTTATATTTAGGATATGGAGAGCGCCGTTCATCCTTAAACTTGTCAGCGATTACAGCATTGAAGGATAGCAACCCTAATAATACCCCTACAAGAAGAGCTATGATGACAATTCTCTTGCGCTGATCGATCTTTAAGGTTTCCATTTAATACCTCCTTTCTTTTAAAAGCTAAGGCTCGGGCTCTGATATGTAGCAACCGTATTGTAACCATTGCCATTGTAAGATGCTGAAATGCCTTTACTATAATAATTAGATCCTCGTATACCATACTCGAGAACAACGACTACGAAGCTCCTGGTTGAACTATTGGTGTATTCCCAACGCTTGCTTTCTTTGATTAACGTACCATTTTTATATAATCTGACATATGCACCCATATACCCAGCTGGAACATTGTTTCCTGATTTGGTTTTAACATCTGTATATGCAATGGCATAATTAGCGTCAGTAAAAACTTTCGCTCGGTTTTGATAGTTGATATTCATAACAGGCCCATAATCTCTCCAATTGCTATATGCCATGGCCGCATATGCAGTTACCACACTTGCAGTAGAAATAACACCAACCAAAAATGCGCAAATGGTAACCTTAAGCTTCCTTGATCCCACTAGATCACTTCCTCCCATTTTAAAAGATCGTCAAACTTCAGATATGTAACCAAAATTAAATTAAATTAAATTAAATTAAATTTGGCAGACATTGGCTTTCGTGTCAAGTATCTTGCAAGATAATTTTAAAGAATATTAATTGGATTGATTAATAGACAACATAGTGAATTTATCAGATCGTTAGAATGCTTTTGGTTAAAATACAAAAGGCGCCGTTAAATTATCGGTGCCTTTTGTAGGTCAAAAATTAAGTTATCGCGCTTCTAAGTCCCCATATCCCAAGAGTCCAAGTATTTGCGCTGCTCATCGGTTAAGACATCTATCTCGATACCCATCGAGGCGAGCTTTAGGGCAGCAATCCTTTCATCTATCTCCTCCGGCACCCCGTAGACCTGACTTTCCATCGACTCGTAGTTCTTGACTATGTACTCGGTCGAAAGGGCTTGGTTGGCAAAGCTCATATCCATAACCGAGGCCGGGTGACCTTCGGCGGCGGCCAGATTGACCAGACGTCCTTCAGCAAGCAGATGTATCCGCCGCCCGTCTTTTAGTGTGTATTCTCTCACGAACTCCCTGACATCCCGCTGTTTAACCGAGATCTTCTCTAAAGCCGGAATATCTATCTCCACGTTGAAGTGGCCGGAATTTGCCAGGATCGCCCCGTCCTTCATCGACTTAAAATGTTCATCCCTTAGAACGCCCACGTCACCGGTCACCGTGATGAAGACGTCTCCCACCTTGGCTGCCTGGGCTACCGGCATGACCGAAAAACCATCCATGACCGCTTCCAGCGCTTTTAAGGGATCGACTTCAGTGACGATGACATTCGCTCCAAGGCCTTTGGCTTTGGCCGCCACCCCCCGGCCGCACCAACCGTAGCCAAGGATCACGACCACCTTGCCGGCAAAGAGGATATTGGTCGCCCTAATTATTCCATCCAAGGTGCTCTGTCCGGTACCGTAACGGTTGTCAAAGAGATGCTTGGTGTTGGCGTCATTTACGGCCACGATGGGAAATTTAAGCATTGTAGCTTTGGCCAAGCTCCTTAAGCGAATCACTCCTGTCGTCGTCTCCTCCATGCCGCCGATGATGCCCGAAAGCATCTCGGTCCGTTTGGAATGAAGGGTTGAGATGAGATCGGCCCCATCGTCGATAACGATTCTGGGGCCGTGGTCTAGAGCCAGATTGAGATGGCGATAATAGGTCTCATTATCCTCGCCCTTGATGGCGTAGACCCGAATCCCGTGATCTTTGACCAGAGAGGCGGCCACATCATCCTGGGTACTCAAAGGGTTTGAGGCGGTCAGCACCACATCGGCTCCGGCCGCTTTTAAGGTCAGCATCAGGTTGGCCGTCTCGGTGGTGACATGAAGACAAGCCGAGATCTTAACCCCTTTAAGCGGCTCCTCTTTGGCAAAGGCCTCGCCGATCATCTTGAGGACCGGCATGCTTAGAGATGCCCATTCCATCCTGAGTTTGCCCTCAGTCGCCAGACTTTCATCCTTGATGTCGTAATCCATTAAATTCCCTCTCTTAAATCGATTTGAGATGATTCAAGATATCTATTCCTCGGCCAAACAAATGTTAGCAGATCTACCCGTCGTCCTGTCCTTGGCGGCCTCTTCGAGCATCCTTTTTAAGTGAATTATCCTATCGACCGGTGAGGGGTCTATCCCCTCCATGATAGCGATATAAAAACTTACGTAGTCTCCAAGGTAGATGGTGGTAACGATCTTTTCCAGCTTCGACTCCCCCTTGGTCCAGATTAGAGCCGAGCCGTCAAACTGTTCTTGAATCAGGGATTCCGTTATATCTATCCTGCTCTTGACCTGAGGGTGATCATCTTCATCCTTGAAGATTATCAAATAGAAGCGCTCGGTTATGTCTTTGAGGAGTTCCCAGCCGACGGTCTCGTTATGATTCAGCTCAGGAAAAATACTATAGAAGGCGGGGTTTTTGGAGTTCTCGTTGATCTGGCACTTCCAGCGAAGCGCGATCGTCTCGGTGGTGCCACTCGACCCATATATTACCGGCATCTTGCCGAGTATCCTTTTGGCCAGTTGTTTGGCCCGGTTCTCGCCCAAGGTGGAGCCAATGGCAAATTCGCGCCGCAAGAATTTTAGACGCTCGATGAGATCTTCGAAATCTTTTTTGAGCGAGGGGACGATCCCAAGTCTCTCCAATGAGACCAGTATGGGAAAGGAGAGATAGCCCAGAGCCGCCCTGGGCTGATAGCCGGCTGGGACCAGGATGAGCGGGAAGCCGGCTTCTTTGGTTAACTCGGCCAGGCGGCCGCCGGAAGTTATCGAGATTATCTTGGCTCCCTTCGCCTTTGCAGCCTCAAAGGCTGATAGGGTCTCTTCGGTGTTGCCGGAGTAGCTGACCGCAAAGACGAGTGTCTTTGGGCCGACAAAATTTCCTATGTCATAGGACTTATTTACGAATATGGGGATATCCAGCTCGCCCTTTAAGACATCGCTTGCCAAGTTGCCGCTGACCCCCGAACCACCCATGCCAAGAACCATGATCGAGGTGAAATCGCCCTTGAATCTGGATAAATCGACTCTGCCGGCGATGGTTATGGCCTCCTCGCACTGCTCAACGAAACCCTCCAGGGCGCCGTACATGTCTCCCTTGTCCACCTCACGCACTAATTTTTCATCATCTAGATTTATCATTAAGCATCATACCTCCATTCGTTCATAAACGCCCCTTTTTCTTTCTGAGAAATTAATCGACCAAAGACCCCCCCTTCTTGATATTCCATAAATTCTTAAATTACCTTTTAATTTTGAGGAAATTCCCATGAATTCAATTCTACTATAAGAAGATGTAGCTGTGGTAAAGCTTGAAGGTGATGGGCATATCCATAAAAAGCATGACGGCCCAAGCTTGGGTCGAGCTTAGGGAGTGCGGCCGATGTAGTCTCTACCGACCACGATCAAAACGTCTGATTTGGTCTCGATCTTGCTATCGTACTTTTTGACCTCGGCAAAGGGGATGTATGTCTTGACCTTTTCGGCCTCTATCTTGTTATCCTTGGTATAGAAGATCAGGGTAGTTTGATAGTTGGTGTTATCGGCATTGTCGAGATTCTCTATGCCAAAACCCTTGGCCGCTAGAGTTTCGGAGAGCTTTCTTGCCTCACCCGTAACATCGGTGCCGTTTCTCACATCCAGACCGACATCACCGTTCTTGACGCTTGCAACCGTCGGCTCGTCCTTTAAGGGAAGATCGTTTTCGATGCGATTCAAGATGTCGTGAACTTTGATCTCATCGGGGATAACGTAGCTCACGCCGGATATCATCTCAGGCGTTCCGGGCAGCATGATCCCCTCCAGCCCATCCTTATCTAGGGAGGAGAGTTTCTTGCCGAGCGATATCATTTGACTGATGCTCATGTCGGTCTTGGTATTCTCGGAAAGGATGGAAACGAGCTCCGGTATCTTATATATCGAGGTTATCCTGAGCGACTCTTGCAACACGGCTTTCAAGAACTTCTGCTGGCGGTCGATGCGGCCAAAATCACCCTTGGCGTCATGGCGAAAGCGAACGTACGCCAAAGCAGTTTTGCCATCCATCCTCTGTAGGCCCGCTTTAACCGCGATATCGTTTGCGGGATCGTGGAGGGACTTTTCGACCGTTATCTTCACCCCACCCAAAGCATCGACGACCTCTTTGAAGCCGTTGAAATCTATCATCAGGTAGTGGTTTATCTCAAAGCCGGTGAAGCTCTCGACCGTCTCGACCATGAGCTTAAGGCCGCCAAGAGCGTGAGCGGTATTGATCTTATTCGGTGAATAACCGGGGATCATAACCCGGCTGTCGCGCGGAATCGAAAGCATGACCGCCTTATTGGCCCTCGGATTATAGCGCATGATGATGATGGTATCGGCCCGGCCGCTGTCGTCTCCCCGGCTGTCGTTGCCGAGCAAGAGGATGTTGATCGGCTCGTTCTTCTTGGCTACAGAAAGAATGCTATCGATATCCAAGCCATTGGCCGCATTTATCTTGGTCTCGAATCCCTTGACGATGGCAAAACCGGCCGCTCCTGCTGCAAGCGAGAGTATGAACAGTATGATGAGGAGGCGGGCAAATATGCTTTTTGGGCGCCTCTCTTTGACGACCTTGCCCTGATCAAGTCCGGACAGTTTCAGCGGTCTTTTGAATCTCTTCTTTGCATGCTTTCCCAAGTTCTAAAACACCTCAAAAATAAGTTGCATTTTAACATATAAAGACCGGTGGCGACCAAAAAATCAAGCCTTTTCGGAGAGCTTCTCCTTCAATATCTCGTTTAAGAGGGCGGGGTTGGCCCTGCCTTGGCTGAGTCTCATCGCCTGGCCGACCAGAAAACCGATCGCCCTATCCTTGCCCTGATGATACTCCTCTACCGCTTTGGAATTTTCGCTGAGGGCCATCATGACTATCTTCTCTATCTCAGAGCTGTCGCTAAGCTGAGTTAGATTCTTCTCCTCGACAATTACCTCGGCGAGCTTGCCCGTCTCAAAACTTTCGGCAAAAATCTCCTTGGCCATCTTGCCGCTGATACTGCCGGCATCGATCAATTTAAGAAGAGACAGGAGATGTCTTGGGGTGAGAGCCGACTCTTCTATTTTTAAACCAGCCGCATTGAGGTGCATCGATAGCTCGCCCATCATCCAGTTGGCAACCTTCTTGGCATCACCCTTTAGCCTCATGCACTCCTCAAAATAATCGCCCGTGGCCTTGGACGAGGTAAGAAAGGCGGCGTCGGATGGACTAAGGCTGTAATCGGAGATAAACCTCTTTTTCTTATCCGTCGGAAGCTCAGGCAGAGCCGCCTTGAGCGCCCTGACTTCTTCCTCCGTAAAGACCTTTGGAACCAGGTCGGGCTCGGGAAAGTAGCGATAATCATGGGCCTCCTCTTTGCTCCGAAGCGAGCTCGTGGTGTTGCCTACCGCGTCAAAGTGGCGAGTCTCCTGGATTACCCGGCCCCCGTCCAAAAGTATCTTGGTCTGCCGCTCGATCTCGTATATCAAGGCCCGCTGGATGGCTCGAAATGAGTTCATGTTCTTGACCTCGGACTTGGTGCCAAGTTCTTCTGATCCGACCGGTCGAAGCGAGATGTTGGCATCGCAGCGAAACGACCCCTTCTCCATATCACAATCGGAGACCCCCAGATGCTCGATGACGTTCTTCAAGTTCTGGACGAAGGCTTTGGCCTCATCGGCCGAGCGGATATCGGGCTCGGTCACTATCTCAACCAAGGGGACGCCGGCCCGGTTAAAATCGAGCAGGCTATATTCGGCAGCGGCTATCCGCCCCGACTGGCCTATGTGGATCAGCTTTCCGGTATCCTCCTCTAAGTGGACCCGGTTTATGCCAACCCGCCTTACGTATGGCTCTTGACTTTGCGAGCTGAGCTCTTGGGCCGTCATCTCTACGTCGAGGTAACCATTCTTGCAAACGGGCATATCATACTGAGAAATCTGATAATCCTTGGGCATATCGGGATAGAAATAGTTCTTGCGGTCGAACTTGGTGATGGGAGAGACGCTGCAGCCAAGGGCAAGTCCGATGGTTGCCGTATGCTCTAAAGCCTTCTCGTTGGCAACCGGCAGGGCGCCGGGAAGTCCCAAGCAGACCGGGCAAGTTAGAGTATTGGGCTCGGCCCCGAAGAAATCGGCCGAGCAACCGCAGAACATCTTACTTGACGTATTCAATTCCACATGTATCTCAAGACCGATGACGGTCTCAAGCTCCATATCTTTACCTTCCATCAGAGTTTGGGCCTCTCGCTAAAGTTGAACTCCTTTTCGAAGGCGTAGGCCGCCCTAAGGATGGTCGGCTCATCCAAAGCTTTTCCCATTATCTGCAAGCCGACCGGAAGACCTTCCGAAAGACCGCAAGGAACCGAGATGGCCGGAATCCCGGCTAGGTTCGTCGGAATGGTGCAGATGTCGGACATATACATCGAGAGCGGGTCTTTAGTCTTTTCGCCCCCCTTAAAGGCGGAGGTTGGAGTGGTCGGTGAGATGAGCACGTCGTGCTCTGAGAAAGCCTTTTTGAAGTCGTCCATAATTAGGGTGCGAACCTTTTGGGCCTGGCCGTAGTAAGCATCATAATAACCGGCTGAAAGGGCGTAGGTACCGAGCATTATCCGCCTCTTGACCTCGGCGCCGAATCCTTCGGCCCGCGTCTTGGAGTACATATCGACCATATCCTCTACGTCCTCCTTAGTCCGGTGACCATAGCGGACGCCGTCGAAACGAGCCAGGTTCGAGCTGGCCTCGGCTGGAGCGATCAGATAGTAGGCTGAAAGGGCGTACTCGCTGTGGGGTAGGCTCGCCTCTTTGACGCTGGCCCCAAGTCCTTCAAATATCTTTATAGCCTCCTCGACCTTGGCCTTGACCCCGTCATCTATGCCCTCTCCCATCAGCTCTTTTGGCACGCCAACCTTGAGTCCCTTGACGCCCGCTTCCAGGCCTTGAGTGAAATCGGAAGTTCCTACTTTGAGGGAGGTGGAGTCCATTGGGTCGTGCCCGCAAATGGCATTCAAAATCAGAGCGGCATCGGTCACAGATTTGGCAATCGGGCCGATCTGATCGAGTGAGGAAGCAAAAGCGATAAGGCCGTATCTAGAGACCAGACCGTATGTCGGCTTCATGCCGACCACGCCGCAGAGGGCAGCCGGCTGACGGATCGAGCCGCCGGTATCGGAGCCCAGAGCAAATATGGCCTGACCGGCTGCAACGGCTGCGGCCGAGCCGCCGCTGGATCCGCCGGGCACCCGGCTCAAATCCCAAGGATTAGCCGTTATTTGATAGGCTGAGTTTTCGGTCGAGGAACCCATGGCGAACTCATCCATGTTGGCTTTACCGACCATGACGGCCCCGAAGTTGAAGAGTCTCTGGGCGACGCTGGCCGAATAGGCCGGAACGTAGCCGTCCAATATCTTGGAAGCGCAGGTGGTTGAGATGCCCTCGGTGCACATATTGTCTTTTATGGCGAAGGGAATGCCTAGAAGCGGATTTATGCCCTCTTTGGCTAAAAGCCTTGCATCGGCTGCTTTGGCCGCTTTGAGAGCCTCCTCTTCGGTCAGCCTAAGGTAAGCTTTGAGCTTAGAATCGGTCGAGGCGATTCTTTTGAGCACGCCGTCAAGGAGCTCCATGGCCGATATCCGACCGCTAGTCAATTCATCGTGTAGTTTGGATAGAGTCATCTCGTAAAGCAATATTTAAGGGTCCTCCCAATAGGGGCGGCTAAATAATGTTTGGCACCTTTATCATATTATTCTCTTTTGAGGGGGCCGACGAGAGGGCTTCTTCGACCGTAAAAGAGGGTTTTATCTCATCGGCCCTTAGGACGTTCTTAAGGGGGAGCGGATGAGAGGTCGGCTCAACGTCGTCCGTTTTGAGCTCGGCTATCTTTCCGGCATGATCCAAAATCTGACTGAGCTGTTTGGTAAAGCTCTCCTTCTCGGCCTCACTCAAAGCCAGGCGAGCCAGAAGGGCCACGTGCTCTACCTCCCTCTTATCTATGGACATGCCTAAACCTCCAAAAGGTAGATTATGACCACGGTCATCAGATTATACATAGAGTGCAAAAGGATGGACGGCCAGAGCGACTCCTGCTTCTCAAAGAGATGGACGAGCACGATCCCGAGCATCATTATCGGCACTATCAGCCAGGCGTCGCCATGAAAAAGGGCAAAAATAAATGAGCTCGTGGTGGCAGCCCAAACCATTCCAATCTTATCACGCAGGGCTGGGTAGATAAACCCTCGAAAGAAGATTTCTTCGACGACCGGAGCGACAATGACCATCAAAAGAACCGCCAAAATGAATCCGGCCATTCCATCTCCAAAGATCTTTGGAATCAACTCGAAATTATCTTGGGGCGGGCCTAGACCAAAGAGATTCTCAGTCAAGGTGACATAGAGACCGGTTGAAAGTTTGATTGCCAAGAGCCAAGTGATGGAAGCAGACGCAGCCTTAAAGAAATTGAATTTTACGAGCCTAAGCTCGCTTAAGCGCGCCCCCTTCGTCTTCGGTCCAAAAAAGAGGACTGAGAGAAAGAGGGCCGCATAGATAAGGAGCATTTCGAGAGGGCCGATGATATTGCTGGGCAGACTGAAATTTATCCAAAGACGGGCGATAAAGAATGCGCTTATGCAAGACGCCATGATTACCAGCGTAAAGAAGATCACTTTGAAGATGTCCAAAATGGTCCAAGAAACCCTTTTACCCTCCAATCAGCTTCACAAACTCCCCTTCATTTAAGATTTTTACTCCAAGCTCTTTGGCCTTTTCAAATTTGCTGCCGGGTTCGCTCCCGACAACCAGGTAATCGGTCTTTTCGCTCACGCTGGAAGATACCCGCCCGCCCAGAGCTTTGATCCTCTCGCCCGCATCTTCGCGGGTGAGGCCGTCAAGGGCACCCGTCAAAACGAAGGTTTGGCCTTTAAGAGGCATCACTTGTCCGCCCTTTTCTTCGACCTTTAAGCTCAAACCGGCCGCCTTTAGCTTTTCGATGACCTTTATGTTGTGCTCTTCGGTAAAGAAGCTTATGACCGACTCGGCTACGGCCGGGCCGATTTCCTCGACCGCTGTCAAAGCCTCAAAATCGGCCGTGGCCAAATCATCGATGCTTCTGAAATTCTCGGTCAAGACATCCGAGATGTGAGAGCCAACGTGACGGATGCCCAGACCATAGAGAAGGCGCGAAAATGGGCGCTCCTTAGACCTTTCGATGGCTGCCTTTAAATTTCTAGCCGCCTTCTCCTTGAAGTGCTCTATCTCTTCAAAATCGGCCTTGCTCAAAAAGTAGAGATCGGCGATGTCTTCGATTATCTCTTTGGCCAAAAGCTCCTCGGCCACGGCCGGGCCCAGCCCGTCGATATCCATAGCGGAGCGGCTGGCAAAATGGAGAAGGTGCTCTATTCGCTGGGCCGGGCAAGTTATATTGGTGCATCTTCTGACCGCTTCACCGCTTGGACGGATGGCTCGGCTCCCGCAGACCGGACACTCCTTGGGCATCTCAAAGATGCGCTCTGCTCCACTTCGCTTGGAGATTATCGAAGCAACTATCTCCGGTATGACGTCTCCTGCTTTTTGCACGATGACGCTATCGCCTATTCGCACATCTTTGCGCCTCATCTCATCCTCGTTGTGGAGGGTCGCCCGGCCGACGGTCGAGCCAGCTATCAAGACCGGCTCTAAGATAGCGACCGGCGTCAGCGCCCCGGTGCGGCCCACGCTGACCTCGATATCCAAAACATTGGTTGTCCGCTGCTCGGCCGGAAATTTGAAAGCGACCGCCCATCTTGGCGATCTTGAAGTATTACCAAGCCTTGCCTGCTGTTTTAGAGAGTCCACCTTGACGACGACCCCATCTATTTCATATGGTAGGCTTGCCCGCTTTTCCTGCCAACCATTGCAAAACGCCTCCACCTTGGCCGCTCCCTTAAAGCGCTTAGCAAAGGGGCTCGTCTTGAATCCGGCTTGCCTCAAAAAATTCAAGACCTGAAAGTGGCTCTCAAAACTTACCCCCTCAGCGTAGCCTATCCCATAAAAGATCGAATCCAATTCTCGGGCGGCGGTAACTACCGGATCGAGCTGGCGAAGCGAGCCGGCCGCCGCGTTTCTGGGGTTGGCAAAAAGGGATTCTCCGGCTGCCTCCCGCTCCTTATTTATCCCCGTAAACTGCTCTAAAGATATATAAGCTTCCCCTCTTACCTCAAGCAGCGGAGGCGGCTCGTCAAGCCTGAGTCTTAAAGGAACCGAGCGAATCGTTTTTACGTTTAGGGTGACATCCTCGCCGACCTGACCATCGCCGCGAGTTGCTGCATTTGTGAGCAGGCCCCCCTCATAGGTCAAGGAGATAGCCGTGCCGTCCACCTTGAGCTCGCAGACGTAATCGATCTCTTCCTGGTTTAGATCCAGCCCCTTCCCTACTCTGGCTAAAAAAGCGCTGAGTTCCTGCAGCGAAAAAGCGTCGGAGAGACTGAGCATTTTGGTGCGGTGCGTGACTTGGGCAAAGCTTTCGGCCGGAGCTGCCCCCACCCGCATGCTCGGCGAGTCAGCGGAAACCAGAGCGGGATATCGCTCCTCCAACTCGATGAGTTCATGTAAGAGTTCATCATATTCGGCATCAGAGATTTCGGGCGCATCCAACACGTAGTAGCGATAGTTATGATGCTCTATCGCCTCCCTCAAGGTCTTTGCCCTCTCTTTTGCCTCTTGAAAGCCGTCCATAATACCTTCCAGTCAAACTTAATCTACCCGTCATGAGCTTTAGCTTGTTTCTTATCGGCCGGTCAAAAACCACCTGTGGATCATGGCCGCTATGAGCCAGGCGGAAAAACTTAATAGTAGGGTTGCGGGCAGAGAAACCCCTTTCTTGATGCAGAGGGCGGTAGCCAAAAAGAAGATGATGCTCGGGATTATCCCGTAGAGCGCCCCCGCCAAAAAGGCCCGCATCACGCTCGCGTCTCCCTTGTTTTCGATGTGAACCCAGGCAAAAACCAAGGCGCCGGTCAGCGGCATAACCGCAATTAGGCCCGCAACGCTGGGAAATTTCTTGGCGATACCGGTCGCGGTCAAGATGATTATTAGACTTGCAAAGATCTTGATGACTAACTGCAAATTGTCCCCTTACGGCCATATCGGAAACCTTTTTGAGTTCCTTCTGATTTGGGTTTTAAGATGAGATTATTATACAAGAAATGAGGTTAAGGGTGAGGTCAGGCTTCGGCCAACTTAGCAGCTTAGCCTCGTTTGTTGATATCTTGTAACTTTGCCAGACAATATCTGAGGACATAAGAACCCAGACCGAGAATCAGGCTGTACACTAATGTCCAATAAACACTATCATCAGCTACTTTAATTCCAATAAATCTAAGGTAGTGAGAGATGCAGCCGCCGGAATAGCTAAGGGGTGAGTGCGCTTTTCTCCAAAGCCGCTGTTCAATATCGGTCAAGTAACAGCCACCAGTAAAAACATATGAGACTATCATCGAAACAGCAAAGGATAGGTATATCCTCTCAAAAACCGGCCACTGCTTTAGTTTATTTGCTAAAGCAAAAAATAGTCCAATAAAGAGAACCGCTACAAGCAGGCCGTGGAAAAGAGCAACTATTGCCGCCAGCGCTGAGTAAATCATTTCTACCCATCCTTAATCTATTACCAACTTGCGATATCTTTCCATCCGAGTGATGGATGCTGAAGGCTGGCGGCTGCTCTAAATCCCCTGAACCTCGATCTCGCCCCAGGCCCCCATCTTGTCGCCCATAATTATCAAAGCTCCCTCCACGCCGCTTATCCTTTTGGCAAGCTGCAACCCCTCTTCGATGTCACCGGGGTCATGGATAAGGTTTCCGATGGCGGTCGCGGCCGCATCGGCAAGGATGGTGTCCTTCGAGATGACCAGAGCCGCATCGGCCCGGCCCAAGCTCAAGCTGTGGCCGACGCTCCCAGCCGAGGTGCAGATACCAATGGGCGTCCGTTTGGACTCGATGACCACGGCCACTTTTCCACTAAGTGGAGAATCTCCGGCATAAACGGCAACTCGCCTCTTCTTTCTGCTTTTTAAAAAGATATCGCCGCCGTTTTCGACGATGATCTCTTTGGAGTCTTTGAGCAAGTCGCGTCCGACAAATTCGGCGATGGCTCCAGCCACTGCCGCCATCGGACCAACGTTTGCCCGCCGCGCCGCCGCGCACATGCGCGCCACGATCTCGGGTGCAATGATCGAGGGAGCGACGGGCACAAGCGAGGTCTCAAAGGTGGGGTTGACCGTGATGTAGCTCTCGAGCTGGCCCCGGTATTTGATGACGGCCTGAAGCCCTTGCGGATATAGATTGCGGTCTGCCGCAATCATAAGATCACTCTCGTCGATTTGAACCTCAAATTTGACCAGATCTATCCCACCCAGCCAGTCGCGGTAAAATCTATCTTGGTACACTTTTTCATCCTCGCCCGTAAGTTGTAACTTCGAAAAGCTGATTATAATTCCAAGGCGCTCAAAATTAAATAGCGCCCCTTTCAAGGGGCGCTATATTGGATATTTTTGGCTTGCTAAAGCCTTTTAGAACTTGACCTTGATTATGCCGAGCGGACAAGCTTTGACGCAGAGACCGCAAAGGATGCAATTCTCCTTGATGAAGTTTAGCTCTCTGGTTTCGTCATCCAGCTGCAGAGCCCTTGGTCTGCAGACGGCCGTGCAAAATCCGCAGCTTACGCACTCATCGATATCGAGCTCGATATCCCGGGCCGCCTCAGTCACATCGACGCCCTGATCTTTAAGATAAGCTATGCCGTCCTCGATCGCCTTGTCTGGACCTTCCAGCTCCAAGACCATGCGGCCCGTCTCTTCTTCGTGGATCTCGGCCCTCAGGATATTTAGGATGAGGTCGAAATCTTTGACCAGGCGATAGGTTATCGGCTGCTCAATGTTCTCGGCTGGAAAGGTTAAAACGACCTTCTTCTTAGTCACAGCTACCACCCACCTTCGACCTGACCTCAAGGGTGGTCGGTTTCTTATGTTTGGGCAGCGATGCAACCGGCGCGCTCAGCTCGAAGTCGCCCTTTTGGATCCAACCCTTAAGAACCTCTGCAATCTCCTTGGCCCGGGCGTAACTCGAAAGGGGAGCCGTGCTTGCGATCTTGCCGCCTATCTTTATCTTGCCGCTCTTTAGCTCCTTATAATTTACCCGTCCCAGATTCGGCCGACTTCTTCTGGCCACCCCATAGTCGTAGATATCTACGCAAATCTCCTCATCGCTCAGAGAGAGGTGCTCAATCATATCCTCATCCAAAACGGGAATCGGTATACCGACGCCGACAAAGAGTGAGATGCCGTAGTTATGGATTGAGGCCGCCTTTATGTATCTGGTCGTCATATCCTTTAAGTCTCCGCTTAGGGCAAGGCAGGCCGCAGCCGTGGTGGGAACCCCGTTTTCGGTTCGCTCCTTTTCCGTGTTGAACTGCGTCCCCTCGAAGGAGACAAAACCCTGGGCGCCGCCGAGAAAGATCTTGGTCCCGATACCGATGGTCCTAAGATAGGGATCTTTAAGTAGCGGGCTGAGCTGACCGGCGCTGCAATAGGTGGCGTTAGCCAGCTTGGGAAGCAGCGTCCCCATGTAGGTATAGATCGTCCGATCCGACGAGTTGGTGGCCACAAAATAGTTCTGATAAGCGTTTCTGGAGTTGTAGAGATAGGCCTGATTAACATCATTTAGCGTAATGCAGGTCTCGATCTCATCCAAGGGATAGCAGTCGGTCGGAAAGCCGATAGCTTTCAATTTTACCTGCTTGCCGGCGATAAGATCCTCTATGACGTGGCCGCCGCCGTAATCCAGTCCCCTGTCCTCGCTCATCTCGGTCGCCCCGAGATAGGCATCGACGGCCGCGATGCCAGTATAGGCAGGAACGTTATTTAGCCAGACCTTTCTCATTTTGATGGGCGGGTCGGAGTGACCGAAGTTGATGAAGGCGCCGCTTGAGCACATGGGCCCAAAGGTTGCCGTGGTGACGACGTCGACCATCTTGGCAGCCTCCTTAGCTCCTTTTTCGCGTGCGACATCGATGATCTCTTCAGCCGTGACGACAACCGCTCGCCCCTCTCTGATCTTCTGATTGATCTCGTCGAATGTCTTGCTCATAAGCTTCACCTCCATGAAATGTAATGGACCGCATTATAGCACCTTATAGATATTCAAAGAAGGCCAGGCTGATTGTTCTTTTTGAAGACCACCCTACGCACTATTTAACCTGGCAATATGCCAATATTTTACTGGGGTTTGTTATTTGCCCTTAGCCAGAACCGGGGCTACTTGCTTCTTCCTGGAGATCACGCCGGGCAGAAAAGCGGAGTTATCCTTAAGCTCCACCGAAAAACGCTTCTCAACCAGACGCTCTTTACCGACCGCCAGAAGTTCGGTGCCGACTTTAACGATATCTGTCACCATCAAAAGGACGGTATCGAGTCCCTTATCCTCCAGGGCTCGCTCCATCTCTTTGATGAGATCGCTCTTTCTGGCCAAGACCAAGTCCAGATCGGTCGTCTCGACCTGACCGATGCCGACCTTTAGATCGCTCAGGTTGAAGACCTTAAAATCGGTCATCAATGTCTGGGCGGCGCTCATATCGGCCACGCCCGAAGCTTCTAAATACATCCTAACCCCAAACTCCATCGGGTCAAGCCCGGCCAGTTTGCCCAGCTCGGCGATGGCCGCCTCGTCCTTGCTTGTCGCGGTCGGCGACTTCAAAAGGACGGTATCTGAGAGAATGGCCGCAAGCATCAAGGCGGCCATCCTCTTATCGGGCTTTATGCCATGCTTTTTGTACTCCTCGTAGACGATGGTCGAGGTCGAGCCGACCGGCTCGCTGATGACCAGGATCGGCTCGGCCGTCTGGATATCGCCCAAGCGGTGGTGGTCGATTATCTCGACGATGCTCGCCCCCTCTATCCCATCGACCGACTGGCTCTTCTCACTGTGATCGACCAGGATGACGCTTCTTCTGGGCGGATTAATAAGGTCTGATCTGGTCACCATGCCAAAAAGATGGTTATCCTCATCCGTCACAAAACCCTGCCTGTTCTCAGAAGCCAACAGATCTTCTGTGATATCGACTATCAGCTCGTCCATCTGAAGGGTAAAGTAGTTCCGATCCATCAGCCCCTCCACTGGGCGACTCAGGTTGATCAGGCGCGCGGTCGCAAAGCTATCCTTTGGGGTTAGGATTAGAAAGACGCCCGCCTTTTCAGCGGCCGATATCACTTCATCCTCCGGCCGATAACCGCCGGTTACGATGAGACAAGATATCTCCTTCTTGATGGCCAAAAGCTGGGCGTTTGCCCGGTCGCCCAAGATAACCACATCACCAGCCTCGATGAAGGTGGCCATCGTCTCTGGCTGCATCGCCCCAATCAAGACGTTGCCTAAGACGGCGCCGTCGCTTTGGCCCACGATTATCTCGCCCTCTAAGGTCTCTGCGATCTTGCCCAGGCTTAAGCCCGTTTCTTTGATGCTTCTGACTTGAAGCTCCTCGATGTAGCGGTGAGCGATACTCCGCTCAGTGACCGCTCCAAGCAGGCGACCATCTTCATCGACAACCGGAACGCTCCTGATGTTCTTGTTATATATCAGCTCACCCGCCTCTTTGACCGACGAGTTGGGGCCCACCGTTATCAAATCTTTGGTCATCACGTCCTTGACGCGCGTCCTTATGTGATCCAGCAGCCTTGGACTCTCGATTTTGAGCTCACTTAAGATGAATGCGGTCTCCTTGTTGAGCTTGCCCAGCCGGATGGGCTCATAGAGATCTCCTCCAAGCTGGTTCTTAAGACTCGCATAGGCGATGGCCGAGACGATCGAATCGGTATCGGGGTTCTTATGCCCTATCACGTAGACTGACATATCCTTCGACTCCTAACTTATCTTTTTAAGAGGCGCGTAATCCAAGAGGAGCTTCTTTTCGCCCACCCGTTTGAACAAAACCGTTACCGCTCGCTTGCCGTCTATCCTGACGACCTTGCCCTCGCCAAAAGTCTTGTGGAGCACCTCGTCGCCTTCGGAGAAATCTTCGCAAAGTACCGTCGGCTCCAAACTTATCTCGACCTCTTTTAGAACGCCGAAGAAGTCCTGCGGTATCTCCTTGATGAAGCGCGAAACCATATTGTAACTGCGAGAGCCCCAGAGCGTCCTCGACCAGGCCGAAATGAAATAGAGCCTCTCTTTGGCCCTAGTCATCCCAACGTAGCAGAGGCGTCTCTCCTCCTCCAGTTCGGCCTCTTCGGTAAGCGACCTTGAGTGGGGGAAGATCCCCTCTTCCATGCCGACGACAAAGACGGATGGAAACTCTAGACCCTTGGCATTGTGCAGGGTCATCAAGGTGACCGAATCGGCCCCCTCCTCATAAGAATCTATATCGGTTATGAGTGAGATCTGCTCCAAAAATTCGACTAAGCCCTTGTCAGGATTGGCGACCTCGAACTCATCTATGGCCGAGGCAAACTCCCTTATATTTTCGATGCGCCCGAGGGCCTCGATAGTATCCTCTTTCTCTAAGGCGGCCACGTATCCGCTTCTCTCGATGACCTTCTCTAAAAGGCGGGAGGCGGGCTCATCCTTATCAGCCGCAAGCGATCTCAATATGTTCAAAAAGGCGGCCATCTTCTCCTTGGCCGAGGGGGTAAGATGCGGGTTTTCGCTCGCCCGGTTTAGCGCCTCAAAGAAGGAGACTGAGTTTTTGAGGGCAAACTTATCGAGATGACCGATGGATGTATCACCAATCCTCCTTGCAGGCACGTTGATTATCCTTTTTAGGCTGACCGAGTCGGCCGGGTTGGCGATAACCTTAAGGTAGGCCAGGATATCCTTTATCTCCTTGCGCTCATAGAACCTCAAGCCCCCGACTATCCTGTAGGGGATGCCATAGCGCAAAAAGACCTCCTCCAACACGCGCGACTGGGCATTGGTCCGGTAAAAGATGGCAAAGTTGCGATAGCTCTCGCCCTCATCGCTTGCGGCCCGCTCGATCTCGCTTGCCACAAAAGCAGCCTCCTCGTGCTCGTCGTCGGCCTGAAAATGGATTATCGGCTCGCCCTCCTCTTTGGCCGTCCAGAGGGCCTTGGGCTTCCTCTTCTTATTCCTCTCTATCACATGGTTTGAAGCGTCGATTATCACCTTGGTGGAGCGGTAGTTCTGCTCGAGACGAACCACCTTAACGTCGGGATATTCGGTCTCAAACTCCAAGATGTTTCTGATATCGGCTCCCCGAAAGCGGTAGATGCTCTGATCGGGATCGCCGACCACGCAGATATTCTTGTGCTTCTTGGCAAGCAGACTGACCAGGCGATACTGGGCGTGGTTGGTGTCCTGATACTCATCTATCAAAATGTATTTGAATTCGTCCTGATAGAATTCGAGAACGGTTGGGCAGAGCATAAAGAGATCGACCGTGCAGGAGATAAGATCGTCGAAGTCGAGGGCGTTATTCTCACCCATCTTCTTGGCATAGAGGCGATAGACTTCGGCCACGACCCTATCAAGGTAGGAGACGGCCGAGGAAGCGAAGCTATCCATATCGATGAGTTCGTTTTTGGCCGAAGAGATTCTGGCTTTGACCGCCTGGGGCGCGTACTTTTTGGGGTCGTAGCCGAGCTCTTTTAAGCACTGACCGATCTGGCGAACCCGGTCGTCATCGTCATAAATGGTAAAACTTCGAGATATGCCGATCTTATCGGCGTTTCTTCTAAGTATCTTTGCGCAAGTGGCATGAAAGGTGCCTATCCACATCCCGTAGGCGGCTTTGCCAATGAGAGATTTTATCCGCTCCTTCATCTCGCCGGCTGCCTTATTGGTGAAGGTGATGGCCAAAATATTTTGAGGGTCTACGCCGAGTTCGCTTATGAGATAGGCGACCTTATACGTAAGTACCCTGGTCTTTCCGCTGCCTGCTCCGGCCAAAACTATCAGCGGCCCTTCGGTTTGCAAGACCGCTTCTCTCTGTTTATCGTTGAGCTCATCCAGTAGATTCATGGCTAAATTATAGCCGAAAAGATACCCAAGGACACTTTTTTGGAAGAGATAAAAAAATCTTAAGGGCGGGTAAACCCGCCCTTAAGATCGACAAAGCATCTGCTGCATTCAACTTTAGAGCGGTTGCTCCTTGTTGTAGCCAACAGCCAAGCTGGTGTTGACGTGAACGACGCCCTTGTTGAGGTTCTTTAAGGGATAGTCGTCAGTGATCATCGGTAGAGCATCGGCATCAGCTTGCTTGGCGATAATCGAGCCAGCCGGAACATAACGACCGTCAGGAATCTTAACGCCTCCCAGAACTTTTGCACCTGGCTCAACAACACAGTTGTTGCCAACCTCGCCTTTGAAGACGAGAACTTGCATGGCAATAAAGGAGTCGTTGCCAACCTTAGAGGGTCCGTGAACCTGAGATTGGTGAGCCATGGAGGTTCTTTCACCAATGTAGACAGAGCACTCCGTACCATCCGGAGCGGTTACGCGGTTAGCGGTAGGCTTGCCGTGAGACAGAGTCTCAAGACCGTGAACGATGCAGCCGTCCTGTACGTTAGAGTCATCACCAATAATTATGGCTTGACCCTCATCGGCGCGGACGATGCCGGTAACAAGAACCCTCTTTCCCAAGTGAACATCGCCAATGGCGGCACCTATCGGATGCACATAGGCGTTCTCACCAAGAACCGGAGACTTTACCTCTGGGGTAAAATCGGTTACTACGCTTTTTCCTATCATATTATCTTACACCTCCTTTCATTCTTTAATCGATTGGAATCAACTAACCATAATTACTTGAGAGGTATGTCCACCGTCATCTTCTGAACGATACCGGTAAGAGCGATAACCACGCCGGGTATCAACAGGGCCATCATTGGGCTCATGCCGCCGACAACACCGACTGCAAGAAATGCACCGGCCGGAAAACCGATCCAACGAAGGATCCAGAAGACGGCCATACTCATGTTACCGGTAAAGAGATTGATACCGATATCGGTAGCGGGACCAGTCAAGTGAGTAGTCCTGTTGATGTTGGTAAGGCTGGTAGCGGCGTTCAAACCGCCCATAGCCATCGGGAGCAGGATACCCGTCATAAGTCTTAAGGTCTCTGTGGTTCCGGAAAATTCCTTTACCATAGCGGCGCCAGGAGAAGCGCTCCCGAAGAGAACTGCCGTTATGATAACCACTACACCGGAAAAGACAAGACCACCGATAAGACCTGAAGCCTTGGTAATTTTAGCCGAGATACCGGCTCCGATGATGAATGAAACGACGACGATGATGATGAAGATGGCCTCGCTCATGCCGCCGGGGGTTGCAAGCTTCTCACCAAGAAGGGAAGCACGACCGGTCATGAATGCTGACCTTTGGTTGAAGAAGAGCTTAAGTCCTACGATGTCGACCCAACCAGCCATGGCGATCAAGATGAAACCGACTACATTGACGGCGTTTATGACCTCTACTTTAGCTTTCTCTGCCATATGTGTCACCTCCCTTCAATTTTTTTTAGTACCACTTACTAGACTAGTAGTAAGATAATGCCGCTCAAAAAAATTCGTACCTCTACCGCGGATGTGTACCCTGTTCTAAAATTAAATATTAGCTTAAAGCAGTTGAAGTGGAGCTGTAAAGGAACTTGACTTACGCTTTCGCCAATAGTTAATCATTAGCCGAATAAAAAATCAATACCGATTGTGCATTTTATCTCAAATAATATATTAAGTTTTGCGAGTTCGAATTTCTCAAAAAAGAGATGACTCTACTTGCCGTCTTTCCTATACATATCTCTTATGACGCCCATGCGAAACCTTAAAAGCCCGTAGATGTAGAGAATAAACCCGGCTCCAAGCATCAGCCCGAAGAAGAGTCCCATCAAAAAGGCGTATTTAACCCCGACGATATCCAAAAGACCAAAAAACGCCCCGCCAAACAACGCCAGGGCTCCGATCGTTATCAGGATGGCTCCGGTAAACACCTTTGTCTTATCGCTCATAGACCCTTGGGATTGGAAATTACCCTTGTATTGTATAAATTTGACATCGAAGTTGATATTCCTTCTTGGGGTGGAAAAACTTTTTAAGCAGCGGGCTGGGCAGATATTAAAGCCACCGCTTGAACCAGGATACCGTCTCGCCCACCATCTCGGTCTTTAAGCCGTGGTGAACACCCGCGTAGAGGTGGAGCTTCAGCCGTTCTTGGTCGCCGCCATAGAGGGGTTCGAGCTTGGAGTAGAGGTCGATCGAATATTTTTTGGGCGATTTCTCATCCACATCGCCGTTCATCATCAGAAGAGGCTTTGGAGCAAAGTTTTCAATCAGACCGATTGGATCGATTTCTCTAATGAAGTCGGTCCTCTTCTTGGTCTCGGAGCCAAGGCGATCATGGCCATCTTCTCCTCGGCAAGCGCATATCCTAAGTTTATCCCCTGACTCTTATCCGAGGTGAATCCGTGGAGGAATGCCACAACCGGAAGATTCCCCCCTCCCTCTTCGCACATCAGAAGGACGGGGACCTCGCCCAACTTAAACCGCTCGATGATTATCCTCTTCAAGGCGCCTCCGCAAATAACCTAAGACTTGGCGGGATTGGATAAAGCCTAGTGGGCTATCGTTGGGCTCGTGGACTTGAGCCTGGACCTTACTGGATGATAATGGATATTTATGTACCTTAAGAAATCGATATTCGTATAGAGGAGCCTCTCGACTCTGGATGCTATCCGGTCTCCCTCGGCCACAGTCATATCTCCGTCGATACCTATGGTTAGATTCATTATCAAATAGGGACCGAAGCGATGGGCAAAGAGCTTCTCCACATCCTCGACTCCCTCAACTTCATCGATTATTTCGATAACGTTTTCCATGAGCTCACGACTGGGAACCGAATCCATGAGATCGGCCGAGGATTCTCTGAGTATCTCGATGCCGGTCCTAAGGATCACCAGGGCAACGACGGCTCCGGCCAAGGGATCGACGAAGAGATATCCCATCCGGCCAAGGACTATGCCAAGGGCCGCGGCGCTTGAAGAGAAGATATCGTTCCTGTGATCGTAGGCCAAGGCCACAACGGCGGCGTTCTTGGTCTCCTCCCCAAGCCTCCTAGTGAAGATGGTCAATACTATTTTGAGGACCACGGTCATGACCGCGACCCAGAGGGCATAGAGAGAGATGGTCGAATAGCCGTTTCCCCTAAACATTAGGGCGTAAGCTGCATTTACCGAATCCCAAAAGATGGCAACAGCGGTTGTCACCACGAAAGAGCCGACGATGACCGCGGCTATGCTCTCCATTTGGCTGTGTCCGAGAGGATGATGATCGTCTGGCGGCTTCCTAGACAGGCGAATAAATACGGCGACCACGATATGGTAGGCCACATCCGAGGTGGAATTGATGCCGTCTGCAAGAAGAGCTGCGCTGTTGCCGACTATCCCGATGGAGGTCTTTAAGACAGCAAGAAGTATGTTGGAGGCAAGACCGACTTTGACAGCAAGCAAACTTCCTCGGTCCCTCTTTTCGATGTTCATGACCTTATAACCAAACTTTCAAGCATAATTACCCACGCCCGATAGAGTAAAAACTTCAAATAATTATCGGCCAAAGCGGCCCAAATTTTTTAAGGATGGCCTAATCATCTCCAGAAATAAGGAGCCTTTCGTCGGACTTGAGCTCACCGGCCGATCCGGAGTGGCCGGCTGCAGAGGTTATCTTATCATCCAGATTATCAAGTTTTCTTTCGGCGTCGTCATATTTATTCTTGGCATTTGTGATATGCTTTCCAATCGTTTCGAAGTCCTCCTTGAAGCGGCCAAGATCTCCCTTTAGCCTGCTCAAATTGGCCATTATCTCTTTGGCCCCCCGCTCTATCTCAAAACCCTTAAGACCCATCACGATGGCCTCAAGGTAAGCATAGAATAGATTTGGCGACACCGGAACGACCCGCCGCTCTCTGGCATAGTCGCATATCTCGCCGAGCGATGAGATCACTTCGTAGTAGACGTTTTCAGCCGGGATATACATGAGAGCAAAATCGTAAGTGCCCTCATCGGGCAGGATATATTTGCCCGCAATCGCATCGATATGTCTCTTTACGTCCTTGGCAAAGAGCTTCCTGTTTGAGGCTCGCTCCTCTTCGGTCGAGCTCTCGATAACCCTCTTGAAGTTCTCGAGCGGAAACTTGGAGTCGATGGGGACCATCATCTGGCCGATGGTTACGATGGCATCGACCTTCTCGCCGCTTTTGAAGGGATAGCCCATCCTGAAGTACTGGGCGGGAAGGACCTGGGAGAGGAGCTCCTCCAAGAAGGTCTCTCCCATCCCCCCGCGAAATTTTGGAGCCCTAAGGAGCTGGTTGAGCTTGGATATGTCGGTGCCCACATCTATCATCTGCTGGGTCGAGACCGAGAGTTTGCCCAGAGCCTCTTGGACATTTCCCATCGCCCGGCTCGCCCCGTCGAGCCGTTCGCCGAAAGCCTGCTGCGACTGGGCCATGGCTCTACCTATCGAATCGAGCCTCTCATCAAGGCGAATGTTATTTTCGCTAAGGCTCTCCCTTAACTGCTTCTGAAGTTCGATTATCTGACCCTGAAGCAATAGGTTATCTGAGCTCGAGCCTCTTCTGCTCAAGAGCGCCCAAATGATGAGAGAAGACGCGGCTATCGCCGCAAGGATAATCAGAAGATTGGTGTAACCGTCCATGAAAAGAGCGTCCCTCCGCCAAGCAGTGGATAAACCGATTATAGCCGTCCAAACTGAAATATACAAACATTTGTTCGATTAGTCTTAGTCATTCTTTTTGGTGATTCCTACCTAACTGGTACTGTGATATGATACCTTTATGCTTGATAAC
>JASEGU010000016.1 GCA_030017835.1 Actinomycetota bacterium
TGAAAGAGGACATTTTAACATTGCTGAAAGCGGACATTATCATTTTGCTGTAACAGCTTAAGTGATGAGCGTGTCCAGTCTGGACCGGTCGAAGCCGACCACTATCTCATCGCCCACAACGATGACGGGAACCCCCATCTGACCGCTTTTCTCGACCATTTCAGACCTGGCATCAGCATCGCTTGCGACACCGAAGTCCTCAAACTCTATGCCCCTCGTCTTCAAATACTCCTTTACCTGCACGCAATAGGGGCAAGTCGGGGTGGAATATACCTTAACCTTCTCAGCCATAACGCACCTCCCTCTATAAAGAATAGTACCGGTTTTTTTGAAAAATATTATATCAGATATAATGGCTAAACCGGCATCCGAAATATTACGATAAACCCTATATCGGCAGAAAAATGGACATTTTATAGATATGTCGCAAGTTTGACTAGTATTTTTTGATGATTTGAGGTAGAATATAATTCAAGGTGAATAGACTTACGGGAATTAAAAAACTCTTTGTTATAGTTTTTTTACACGCCCTTTTGTTTCAGCACGCCCTTCCGGCAGTGGCCGCCCCCCCCTTACAACCAGCAGATCAACTCCAAAAAAGCCGAACTTAAAAATATCGAAAACGAACTCGAAAAACTCGACCGCGATCTGGAGATAACTGTCGAAGAGTACAACTTTGCCCGCATCAAACTGGAGGATACCCAGAAGAGGCTGAATCAGGCCAGGCTAGATCTGGCCGAAGCGGAAAAGAAGACCGCGGCCCAACAGGAGATCCTAAACAAGCGAATCGCCAATATCTATAAGAATGGTGACGTCCAGATGCTTGAGGTCATCTTGAATACAGAGGATTTCAGCGACCTCTTGACCCGGCTCGAACTCTTGAAACTCATCAGCGAGCAAGATGGTGAGCTCCTATTAAAGCTCGAGGCTGAAAAGGAAGAGGTAGCCGCAATCGAAGAGGAACTGGGGAAGGCAAACCTTGAGGCAATAAAGATAAAGGACGAGATAGAGGCCAAAAAGCGTGAGACCGAATGGATGTTGGAACTCAAGCAGAAGCGCCTAAATAGCCTAAGCAGTGAGCTAAAGGAGCTCTTGCGTAAGGAGGCAGCCAGAAAAGCGGCCGAGCAGGCCCGCCTGATCGCAAAGATAAAGCAGAGCGTCCATGCCAAGGCCGGAACCCTGGTGGCAACGGCCCTCAAGTATCTTGGAATCCCCTACGTCTGGGGCGGAGAAAGCACACGCGGCGTCGATTGTTCCGGCCTTTTAAAATGCGTTTTTTCCGTTCACGGCGTAAATCTCCCCCATTACAGCGGCTCTCAGTTTAGGTTGGGCACGGCCGTGGCAAAAGAGAACCTTGCTCCGGGAGATGCCGTCTTCTTTGGAAGCCCAATTCATCACGTTGGCATCTACGTCGGCGATGGCAACTTCATCCACGCCCCCAGGACGGGCGACGTGGTCAGAATCACCCCGCTTGCCGAGCGGACTGACTACGCCGGAGCCCGCCGTTATATATAGCCTCCAGGTGGCAACTCCAGCTTCCAGATGAGATCGGGATAGAAATCTTTATCCCTCTTTGGCGCCTGAAAGCTTTATCAACTATTTATTAGGAGCTTACTTGAAGGAACTCGCGGAGCTTGCGCTAGATACGGCCAAAAAAGGCGGAGCGTCTTACGTCGATATTCGCCTGGTAAGGGTGAGAAAAGAAGCCCTATCGGTCAAGAACGGAAACATCGAAGTGATCGGGGACTCCTTCGACCAGGGTTTTGGGATAAGGTCGCTATTCAACGGCTCCTTCGGTTTTGCCGCAAGTTATGAGCTCAAGCCCGAAAAGGTCATCGAGATGGCCAGGCTATCGGTCGAGATAGCCAAAGCCAGCGCCCTGGTCAAGGGCGATGATGTCATCCTGGCCGATATCGAACCCAAGGTAGCCGAATACCGGACCCCCTTCAAAGTCGATCCCTTCGATATCGCCTTGGAAAATAAACTTGAGACCCTCTTGGGTCTGAATGAAAGGATCAGGGGCTTTGCGGGGATAAATATCGCCTCGGCCTCTCTAAGATTTGTCCGCAAAGAACAGATCTTTGCCAGCAGCGAGGGGGCCTTCATCGAGCAGACCATCATGATGAGCGGAGCCGGAATGGAGGCGATCGCCATCGGAGGCGGCGAGATGCAGATAAGGTCCTATCCCAACTCACACGGCGGCCAATTCATAACCGGGGGCTACGAGCTGGTGGATGCCTTGGCCTTCGAAGATAATGCCGAGCGCCTGGCCAAAGAGGCTGTGGCCCTCCTTGCCGCCAAGGAGTGCCCCTCCACAAGGACCGATCTCATCCTGGGCGGATCCCAGCTGGCCCTGCAGATACACGAGTCGATTGGCCATCCGGCCGAACTCGACAGGGCCCTGGGCACCGAGGCCAGTTTTGCCGGGATGAGCTTCTTAACCCCAGACAAACTGGGAAAATATAAGGTCGGCTCTCCCCTGGTTAATATCGTGGCCGACGCCACGGCCGAGCGGGGCCTTGGCACCTTCGGCTACGATGATGAGGGGGTTAGAGCCTCCCGCTTTGATCTCGTCAAGGAGGGCCTGTTCACCGGCTATCTCAACTCGCGCGAGACGGCGGCCGCCCTAGGCCAAAAGCCAAACGGCTCGATGCGGGCCGACGGCTGGAGCCGCGCCCCTCTCATCAGGATGACCAACGTGAGCCTCCTGCCCGGTGAGACGAGCTTGGATGAGCTGATAGGCGACACCAAGGATGGCATCCTGATGGATACCAACAGAAGCTGGAGCATAGACGACAAACGGCTCAACTTTCAATTCGCCACCGAGATCGCCTGGCGGATAGAGAACGGCCGGCTAACCGAGATGCTCAAGAATCCCAACTATACCGGCAAAACCCCCTTTTTCTGGGGATCTTGCGATGCGATTACAGATAATAGCTCCTGGTTGATCTGGGCCACGCCCAACTGCGGCAAGGGTGAACCGATGCAGGTCATCGAGACCGGGCATGGCGCCTCACCGGCCAGATTCAAGGATATCGAAATCGGGGTGGGCAAATGATAGCCGACTCCTCGATCGAGAAGATATTCGATTTCATCATGAGATTGTCTAAAGCGGACCAGACGGAAGCCCTCCTCTTTGCGGGCAGCTCCTCTTTGACCAGATTCGCAAATAATAGGATCCATCAGAATATGAACGAAGAGGGGGTGCGGCTCTCGATAAGGGCGATCGTGGTGGGACAGACGGGCTCGGCCTCGACCAACGACCTCAGCGAGGATTCGATTGGCCGCCTGGTAGAGGCGGCCAATAAGATGGCAAAGATCAGCCCGAAAGACCCGGGCTTCCTCACTCTGCCCGCTCCTCTCGCTCACACAGGGAGCGCCCCCTTCTCGGCAAGGACGGCCGCATTCTCCCCCTTTGAGCGGGCCGAGGGAGTCAAGTTGATGGTGGAGAGGGCCAAAGAGAGCTCTCTGGTTGCGGCGGGCGCCTTCGCGGTTCAGGAAGCAAAGATTGCCGTGGCCAACTCCTTGGGCCTCATTAAAACGGCAAGCCTGACCGATGCTAAGATCAGCACGGTGTTCACCTCCAAGAGCAGTTCCGGCTATGCCGATGCTTACGGATTCGCCGCAGAAGAACTGAGCCCCGGGCGCCTCGCCGATCAGGCCGCGCAGAAGGCCTGGCTGAGTCAGGATCCGGCCGAGCTTGCTCCGGGCAGATATACGGTAATCTTGGAACCGGCCGCAGTGGCCGACATGATTTCCCACCTCGCCTTCTGTGGCTTTGGCGCCCTAAGCTTTCAAGAGAAGAGAAGCTTTTTGAATGATAGGATGGGCAAGCGGATAGTTGGGCCAAACGTCACCGTCTACGACGATGCCTTGGACGATAAGACGCTTGGTCTACCCTTCGATTATGAGGGGGTCCCAAAGAAGAGGGTCGTCCTGATAGACAAAGGGGTGGCAAGCGGCCTGGTCTATGATTCGTATACCGCCACAAAAGACGGTGTCTCATCGACCGGCCATGGCCTGCCCGCTCCCAATCCTTACGGACCCCAGGCCCAAAACCTCTTTCTAGAAGGGGGCGATAGCTCTTTTGCCGAGATGATATCTCGGGCCAAAAGGGCCATCCTTGTCACCAGATTTCACTACACCAACATCGAAGACCCCTTAAAGACCATCATGACCGGAATGACCAGAGACGGCACCTTCCTGGTCGAGGACGGTCAGATAAAACAGGGCATCAAAAACTTGAGGTTCACCCAGAGCATTTTGGAAGCCCTGTCAAACGTATCCTCCATCTCGGCCGAGACAGAGCTCAAAGAGACGTTTTTAGGCTGCTGCACGGCCCCAAGCCTAGTGGTTGAGGACTTCAACTTCACCGGCAAGACCGAATTCTAGCCCACAAAGGGTTAACTCTAAATATCGGTCTTAGACAAGGGCATCTTTAGGTAAAATATCTTATTCAAGCTTGAGAGACCATCTCTTTGATCTTCATTAGGCGCGTCCTATTTTCACGCTCGGCCTCGTCCAGCTTCATATTGATGTAGACGATGGTCTTGTTTATCTGAGGGATAAGGACGTGCTCAAGGGCGTTGACCCGGCGCCTCGTCTTCTCGATCTCGGCCGCTACAAGCTCGACCGCCTTTTCGTTGGCCGAGAGCTTGACCAGTGCGGGAAGCGTATCGTTCAAAGCAAAGAGGGCTTTGTCGAGCACGGCTGGCGTGGTCGAGAGACCGTAGCAATCGAAGGTCCCTTCCTGTTCCACAGTAAATTCCGGCACTTTGACGCCCATGAGGTTCTTCTCGGTCACCTCTATCGTGGTGCTCATCTGGGGCGCTATCAAGGCCTCCTCGATGATTTCAGCCGAAGATTCCGATCTGGCAATGGCGAAGACTTGATAGGCTCTGGCCAAATCAGCCTCGATATCCTTTCTCATCTCCCTGTTTTTGCGGACCAACTCCAAGAACTGCTTCATCAGCTCATCAAGCTTGTCTTTGAGGAGCTTGTGCCCCCTCTTGGCCACCGCAAGACGCTTTCTGAGCTTTAAGAGCTCCATCCTATTTGGATTTATCTTAAGTTCAGCCATTTAAATTACAAGCCTCCATAATTTCGAAAGAGACAGCTTAAACGTTTAAACCGTCTCTTTAACGAATTTGGCCATATACTTCTCGATGTGTTCTTCGCGCACCCTTTTGAGTTCGGCCTTTGGTAGGTGAGAAACGAGCTCCCAGCCCAGATCCAAGGTCTCTTGAATGGTGCGGTTCTCAAATTCTCCCTGCTGGATGAAGCGCTGCTCGAACTCCTCTGAAAATCTGGCAAACTTCTTATCTATATCGGAGAGAGCCGCCTCGCCCAAGATGACGGCGAGTTCTTTGGCCTCTTTACCGCGGGCATAGGCCGCAAAGAGCTGGTTGGAGATACCGGAGTGATCTTCGCGGGTCTTACCCGGTCCGATCCCCTTCTCTTTAAGACGCGAGAGCGAAGGCAGAACATCGATCGGAGGATAGATGCCGCGCCTATGCAGATCGCGACTTAAGATGATCTGACCCTCGGTGATGTAACCGGTAAGGTCGGGTATGGGGTGGGTCTTGTCATCTTCGGGCATGGAAAGGATCGGGATTTGGGTAACCGAACCCTTCTTGCCCTTGATTCTACCCGCCCTCTCATAGATGGTAGCAAGGTCGGTATAGAGGTAGCCCGGATAGCCGCGGCGCCCGGGGACCTCTTTACGAGCGGCTGAGACTTCGCGCAGGGCCTCGCAATAGTAGGTCATGTCGGTCAAGATGACGAGCACGTGCAGATCCAAGTCATAAGCCAGATATTCGGCTGCGGTCAAGGCGACGCGGGGAGCCGCGATACGCTCGACGGCCGGATCGTCGGCCAAGTTGACGTAGAGGACGGCCTTTTCGATGGCCGCGGTCCTCTTGAACCCGCTGATGAAATACTCCGCTTCTTCAAAGGTGATGCCCATAGCGCAGAAGACGACGGCAAACTCCTCGTCTTTGCCCAAGACCTGGCTCTGCCTAGCGATCTGGGCGGCAAGTTTGGGGTGAGGAAGACCAGAGCCGGAAAATATCGGAAGCTTCTGCCCTTTGACGAGGGGATTTAGACCGTCGATTGAAGAGATGCCGGTCTGAATAAAGTCCTCTGGATAGTCACGGGCATACGGGTTTATCGGATCGCCGTAGATAGATAGACGTTTCTCCGGGATAATTTCAGGACCATCATCGATGGAACGGCCCAGACCGTCGAAGACTCGGCCCAGAATATCCCTGGACAGACCGACCTCCATGGCCTTTCCGGTGAACCTGATCTTGGTCTGAGTGGTGTTGACGCCACGGGTTCCCTCAAATGATTGGACCAGTGCGGTGTCCTTGGTCACCTCAAGTACGTTGCCCCGGCCCATGCTGCCGTCGGGAAACTGAATCTCAACCAGCTCACCGTACTTGACATCCTCAACGTTCTCGACGAGCAGAAGGGGTCCGATGACGTCTCGGATGGTCATATACTCTTTTGGCATATTATTCTCCTCCCTTTGCTGCCGCTTTGAACTGAGCTCCGATGACGTCGATTATCTCGTTCAATTTATCCATCTCTTCCTCAGTCAAGAATTTGGATCTGGCTATCCTTTCACGCACGGGGGCATCCAGAATATCCTTGGTCGGAACCCCGGCCTTGACGGCCTCGATCGCCTCGTGGTGGAAGTGCATTATCGCTTTTAGCATCAAGAACTGTTTCTTAAGCGAGCTAAAGGTATCGACCTCATGGAAGGCGTTCTGCTGCAGGAAGTCCTCCCGAATCGATCTGGCCGTCTCCATCAGGATCCTCTCACCCAGTGAAAGTGCCTCGATACCGACTAGGCGCACGATTTCGCTGAGTTCGAATTCCCTCTGCAGAATGGCCATGGCCTCGGCCCTGAGATCCTTAAATTCCGGATCGATCTCTTTGGTCCAGTAATCCTCAGTCTCCTCCATGTAGAGCGAATAGCTCTGGAGCCAGTTGATCGAGGGAAAATGCCTCTGGTAGGCCAATTTATCTTCAAGGCCCCAAAAGACCTTGACGACGCGCAAGGTATTCTGAGTTACCGGCTCGGAGAGGTCGCCGCCGGGAGGCGAAACAGCCCCAACGACCGTCAGGCTCCCTTCCCGACCATCGCTTCCCAAGCAGACGGTCTTGCCGGCCCTCTCGTAGAAGGCGGCGGCTCTGGTGCCCAGGTAAGCGGGGTAGCCCTCTTCACCGGGCATCTCTTCCAAGCGGCCCGAGATCTCGCGCAGGGCCTCGGCCCAACGGGAGGTCGAGTCGGCCTGGAGAGCGACGCTGTAACCCATATCCCTGAAATATTCTCCTATGGTTATACCGGTATAGACGGAAGCCTCACGGGCCGCAACCGGCATGTTGGACGTATTGGCGATGAGGACGGTCCTCTTCATCAGGGGCTCGCCCGAATATGGATCTTTGAGCTCGGGGAACTCCATGAGAACATCCGTCATCTCGTTTCCACGCTCGCCGCAGCCGATGAAGATGATTATCTGGGCATCGGCCCACTTGGCGAACTGGTGCTGGATAACCGTCTTACCCGACCCGAAGGGACCAGGCACGCAGGCCGTTCCGCCCTTGGCGACTGGGAAGAAGGTATCCACCACCCTTTGGCCGGTGATGAGCGGGGTGGTCGGAGGAAGCTTATCCTTGAATGGACGGCCCTTTCTGACCGGCCAGCGTTGGAGCATGGTGATGGCCATCTCCTTGCCGCCGACCTCCAAAGTAGCCACCGTATCCTCGACGACAAAGCTGCCGGAGGATATCTTCTTTATCTTGCCCTTAACTCCGGGCGGTACCATTATCTTGTGCTCAATGATCGGGGTCTCCTGGACGGTCCCCAGCACGTCGCCCTCGCTGACCTCAGCGCCAACGGTCGCCACCGCCTTGAAATCCCATTTCTTCTCCCTGTTCAAGCCGGGAGCCTTAACACCTCTGGCTATGAAGTCACCGACTTGTTCGCGGATTACATCGATGGGTCTTTGAACGCCATCATAGATCGATTCAAGGAGGCCCGGCCCGAGCTCAACGCTCAAGGCCTCTCCGGTAGCATAGACGGGATCACCCGGTCCAAGCCCGATGGTCTCTTCGTAGACTTGGATAGAGGCGGTCTCCCCCCTGATCTCGATAATCTCGCCCATTAAGCCTTCATTTCCCACTCTAACCAGGTCATACATCTTGGAATCCGTCAAACCCTCTGCAACCACCAGAGGACCGGATACCTTACTTATTATCCCCTGCTCCATCAGCTCTTCCCTTCTTCGCTAAATATATCTATGCCTATAGCCTTCTCAACGATCTTCTTGATGCGCTCGTGGCCCAGCTCTTCTCCTCCCTTGGCGGGAGGGATTATGAGCACGGCCGGCGTAAATTGATTGCCGCATTCGAGCGCCAAATCTTCTATCTCATGGTAGACCTCTTCGGTAACCATTATTATGGTATAGTTCTTCTCTTTAACCTTCGGCCAGAGGTCTCTGGCCTCTTTGGGATCGGCGACCGGATAGGCCTCAAAACCCAAGGCCTGAAAGCCGAGCACGGAAGTCCTATCCCCTATCACAGCTGTTTTAGACATATTGAACACGAACTCTTTCTTTTATCATTTGAGGGGGCAAGCCATTTTGCTTGCCGATTAAGACCAACCTCAGATCCTTTACCTCGTTCTCCTTGGCGATGATGTAGCTAATCAGAGCCTCCAGCCCAATCGGCATAAACTTGGCCTTCTGAAGATGGGCGACCAGAAGATCGTCGGCCCGCTTGTCGAAGAGGCTCAAGTCAAACCCGCCGGCTGAGATGGACTCCTTAACCACCTCGTAGTAGGGCTGGTTCCTGATTTGTTTGGCCAAGGCCTCGGGAGGCTCATTGTAGAGCAAAATGAGCAATCCCTTGTCGATGAAACCGCCCTCGACAAGCGAAGAGGCGAAGAAAGCGGTCTCCCTCTTTAAATTTTTGGCCCTCAAGAAAACTTTCAGATTGACCAGATCTATCGACATCCTGACAAAATCTATGAAGAAGCCGTTGTATGTTGACTTAGCCGCCGCAAGGAGGTGCCCAAAGAAGGCCTTATCGAGAATCACGTTTATCTGTTGATAGTCACCGGTCTCGTCAAATCTCTCCTTGGCCTCCCTGACCGCCGAGCCATAGGGCTCTTCCAGGTCTTCGAAGCTGCCGCGGGCCATAACGCTTTTGACCTCCTCCAGCTTCAAGGCCCCAAGGTCCATCCAGAGATGGGTGGCACTTTTGTCGCCGCAGCTCTCTTTGAGCATCATTTTTAGATTCTGAAAATCATACTTGGCCCTGAAGTAGGATAGGACGTTGCTACCCAGATCAACCTCGGACAAAAACCGGTAGAGACTCGTCAGATACTCCTCTAGTCCCTTTTCAACATCCTCAGGAGTGGTCGCCTCGGAAAGGAAGCTGCCATAGTCGGTTTCGGCCAAGATTCGCTTCTGATCAGCAAAGTCCGCCGCGCCGATCAATTTATCCAGCCGATTGGCGCCGAGCATCTTCGTCTCGCGAACTTTGACCCTGCCTACGGCAAATCCGTATTTCATCGGATCGGTTAAAACGCTATACAACTCAGCTCTCACTCCTTGAGAATTAAATTTGACTATCTTCCGCCCTCTTGCCGTAATGAGGCGAGAGGGGAGCGGAATCATGATGACCAAATAGGATGCCGATTATTTTCGGCTCCAGACTCTCTCTAAGCATCTCGACGATAACCGGGAAGGTGCTGTTCGTCTCAATTTTGCCGCTCTTTAGGATGAAACCTCCCCGAGTCTCGCGGCTCTCCTTGGAGAGCTTTAACTCAGCCTTTTTACCCTGACCCTTCAAGGCGGTATTTATGTCCTTGATGAAGCCCTCTCCCAACTTCTCCCTATCCGGGGAGGAGAGGATCAGTTCCTCATCGCCTCCGAGTGAGACCCCGAGGACCATCTTCTTAATCAGATCCTCGTACTCGCCTTTGGAAAGGGATTGGATCTTGGAAAGGGCTCCCGTGAAGACCGAGTCTATCATCGACCTCTTCTTGGCCAAAACCGCGTTCTTGGCCTCCAAGCGGGCCAGCGAAAGGAGCCTTTTGGACTCTCTTTCCGCCTCGGCTTTGGCGCCCACGATCATGGCCGACTTTTTGGCCTCGGCCTCAGCCTTGGCGGCCGCTCTTATGCGCTCGGCTTCAGCTTTGGCCTCCGCCCTGATATCATCGGCCACCTCTTTTGCATCATTTATTATTCGATTGATAATATCCTCTAGTGCCATTTAACACACCCTGTTCTCAAAGGTTACCGACTTAACCGTTCCTAGCTATCATGAGCAAGAAGAGGGTTACGACCAGAGAGAGAACCGCATAGGTCTCGACCAGAGCGGCAAAGATCATGCCCTGACCGACGGTCTCTCCTCTCTTGCCAACCATGGCTGCGCCGGCGGCGGAAACGAGTCCCTGATAGACAGCCGAGAGCCAGCAGACGACCGCTACGGGCATGCAAGCAAGGAAGACTCTAAAGCCCTGAGTAGCGCCTATAGCTGCTCCTTCACCACCAAGAAGCTTAAAGAAGATGACGACCAGAAGGGCGGTGATGAAACCGTAAATGCCCTGGGTGCCCGGCAAGATACAGAGAACAAGAAGTCCGCCGAATTTGCTGGGATCCTCGGACATGACGCCGGCTGCCACCTTGGCGGCGGAAGCGATGCCCATGCAGGAACCGATGCCACCTCCGATTACCGAGAAAGCGGCCGCCAAGAATGCCCACTGGTAACCATTTAGGTACATAAAAGTGTCTTGAGCCATTTAAACCTTTCGCCTCCTTTCATTGAGAATCGTACATACCACAAATCTATATCAAAAGACTTCCGACTATTTCTTTAAGACTACTTCCTTGGCCTTTATGCTGAAGGGATTAAAATCGTCGCCTCCGCCCTCAAAGAACTTGCTGAAGAACTCGACGTATTGAAGACGGGCCGGGTGAACGAATGAACCTATCAGGTTGATGACCAGGTTGAAGATGTGACCTCCGACCAAGATGCCCACCATGATTACCACGCCGACAAGGGGAATGCCGCGGGCAATCTCGCCGATGATGTTGATACCCCAACCGATTAAGAAGGTGGCCAGCCCCAGAGCCATCAGGCGCGAATAAGAAATGATATCGCCAATGAAGGCGCTCATGCCATAGAGGTTGAAGAGGCCGCCGCCGATGCGGGTGAATATATTCCTCGCTCCGGCCCCTGTGAACCAGATCAGGGCCAAGGCCCCTAAAATGAAGAGCCACTTGCCCACCTGAAGGACGCTGGCGGCCAGGGTGCCCTGAGAGATCATCTGGATCACCAGGATGATGGCGCCCGTAAGAAAGACCAGTTTGGATGGCTCGGCCATGATGGCATCGATACCGGCTTGGGTCTTGATGGCATCGGCCATCTCCAACAGCACCCCGAAGAAGATGTGGATGATGCCGAAGAAGAGACAGAAGACCAGAAGGGTCACCGGATCGGCCAATGGATCTATGATGATCAGGCTCCGCACGAAAGCGGGCAGATATTTGGCCTCCATGGTGAAGTAGCTGCCGGTCAAAACGCCGGCGATGGTGGTGGTTACCCCGCCGTAAGCAAAGAGGATAAGGAAGCTCTTGACCTTATCGCTGACATTCAATTTCTTCTTAAGATATAGGCAAGCGGCTGTGAGGATGATGCCGTAGCCAACGTCGCCCATGGCCATGCCAAAGAAGATAATGAAGAACGGGGCCAGGAAAGGGGTGGGGTCTATCTCGCCGTATTTGGGGTTGCCATATAACTTGGTCACCACCTCGAAGGGAGCTAGCCACTTCTTGTTCCTTAGAATAACCGGCGGTTCATCATCTTCGCCCGGATCGTCGAATGTTATATCGGCGTCGCTGGTGAGCCCGGAGACAATATCGCTGAACTGAGAAACATTCTCCTCCAATACCCAGCCCTCGAGCATGAAGACCTTCTCCGTCTTGGCGAAGTTGCCTTGAACTTCCGCCCTATCTCTGACGCTCATAAGGTAGGTCTTTAGGACTAGAAAATCGTCCTTGACCGAGAGCATCTTCTTGGCCCTATCGCTCAAGGATTCCCTATCGGCGGTCAGCCCCACGATCTTGGCATCCACGGAAGCCATGGCCTCGGTGGCCGTGCCCTCCACATCGGCAAAGACAACCGGTTGAAAGCCGTAATTGCCCAAAAGCTGGGCGGCCCCCATGGCCTTATCCTTCAAATAGACCAGAAATACGTAATAGACTTGAGACGCCTTATCGATAACCTCAAAAGAGGCTTCCAAGATGCTTTCGATCAGTTCGGCCTGGAGTTTATCTAAGGATGAGAGTGGGACCGTTCCGATGGAGACGACGGCGCTATCGGTCTCTCCGAGCGATTTGAGGTCCAAATCCAGGGGTGACCAGGGAGCAAGCTCGGCCCGCAAGGCCCTGAGCTTGCCGATCTCGGCATCGATGGAGGCAAACTGCTCGCTAAAGGAGTGGGCCTTCTCATAAGTGGCATCCAGATCGACCTCGTCCTTTATGCTCTCAAACTGATCAAAGCCGACTGTAACCTTCTCTTGTGAGAGGGAGGCCATCATGCCCGTCTTCTTCTCCTCAAAGCCAGCGATGAAGTCGAGGACGAAATTGACTTTGGATAGGGTTATATCGACGTTCGAATGATCGGGCTCAAAGCTCTTGATGCCCTGACCCGCCTCGAAGAGAGATATGTCTTCTTTCAGATCTATGACATGTATCAAACCCTTCTTCTGAAGGGTCTTTAAGAGTTCTTCCTTGATCGAATCATGAGCAATTAAGTGAACCTTCTTGACCTTTAGAACGGCCATTTTTAACCGACCAACTCCTCGGTCACTACCTTTATCGAATCATCCAATCTTTCTTTGGAGAGAGCAGCTAGGCCCGCCCCTTCTTTTTCTGCTTTCTCTTTAAAATCAGCCGCCTTGGCCTTGGCCTCTTCGATCAATTTTTTGTAGATCGACTCTGCCTCCGCTTGAGTCTCTTCGACGGCTGCCTTTATTATATCTTGCCCTTCTTTCTTTGCTTTAACCATAATGGCCTCGGCCTCTTTTTTGGCCTCCTCGATTATGACTCTGGCCTTCTCTTCCACTTCCAGTATCGCTTTTAATTTTTCGGCCAACTTTGACTCACCTTTCCTCTTGACTAAAGAACGAAATCAGATTGATCGCTAAAGAATTGATAACGATAACCCCAGCTAAAACACCAGTTCGCATCCGGTTAAAAGCAAATATTCATAAATCTACTACTAAACTAATTACAAGCGCAATGGAAATCGGTAAAATTTCGTGAAAATTTTTACAATTAGTGCTTGGTGCCCGAGGTCGGAGTCGAACCGACACGCCCACAAGGGGCAACGGATTTTAAGTCCGGTGCGTCTGCCTGTTCCGCCACTCGGGCGTCGGTTTTAAGGCATCGCTAAAACTTTACTAATATAGCAAAGGGGGGGCTTTAGTTCAAGAAAATATAATGACTAGGGATATGAGCATTAGTAATATCAATCGATAGGTTTGGTAAATGTCTAATCTAAGATGCTCCCGCTCATCGATATTATTATCCCATCCAAGATATCCCGCTCGCTCACCACAAGTTCGCTTAAACAGAGCCCCTTCATGAGCTCACACAATATAGCCGCCCCGGCAACTATTATGTCCGCCCTTTTCGGATCCAGGCCGACCAGGCCCTTTCTCTCTTTTATCGGCATTTTTGAGAGAAGCTTGAATATCCTTTCGGTTTCCTTTTGGGTTAGAACATGGCCGTCTATCAGGCTCGGATCATACCTTTCCATCTTGAGCGAGATGGAGGAGATGGTTGTGATGGTCCCGGCAACTCCGATGGCAAGATAGCTCGTCCAAGACTTGGCCTCTTCGAAGAGTTCTTTAGCCAGGAGATTTACGTAGTCAACCATGGCATGAAGTTCGCTTTCTAGCGGTGGATCGCTCTTTAAAAACATCTCGGTCAAACGGACGCTGCCAAAATCGAAGCTCTCTGCCCTTACCGCTTCTCCCCGTCGGCCGAAGATCAGCTCGGTGCTTCCTCCTCCGATATCGATGACGAGGCTTTTCTCTTGGTCTCCCCCGGCCGAAGTGGCTCCGCTAAAGGCGGCCGCTGCCTCTTCTTGACCCGAGAGGACCTTAAGCTTAAGGCCGGACCTTTTAAGGATCATCTCCTTAAACTCCTTGGAGTTTTTGGCGTCTCGAACGGCGCTCGTTGCGATGACCAAGGTCTCTGAGGCCCCCTTTAGTCTGGCCCGCTCGGCAAAGCTTATGACCACTTGGGCCGTCCGCTCCATGGCCTCTTTGAGCAGGACTCTCCTCTCGTCAACCCCCTCGCCCAGCCTGGTTATCTCGGTCAGCTTCTCGATGGTCTTGAATGCGCCGTCGCCATAATCGGCTATCAAGAGGCGGGTCGAGTTGGTCCCAATATCGATAGCAGCAAGGATCACTCTTGCCACCTATCGCAGTAGGAACAGTCATCGTCGAAGGCGACCCAGCCATCGACCATGCGGCCGATGGGATTCTTTCCCGTCGCCAAGTAGTGGGCGTAATGGCCATGAAGACATTTCACGCTTCCCATATCCTTGACGCCGCAGATTCCAAGGTTCATATCGCCCTTATGCATATCCTTCTCCTTATCGATTAAGCTCCGGCTCAGACTGCGGTAATCATCATGGGCGGAACTTAGCTCATCTCTGAGATCCTTATCATCTTTCAGTCTTTCTTGAAGCGCCTTGACCCAGCCGCTCACCTCCAAGCGCGAGACCAATCTTTTGAGAAGAGGACAACTGAGCCAGAGTACCGTTGGAAAAGGGGTTCCATCTTCTAAAATGGGAGAGTTTATGATGACTTGGGGATAATCGAACCGGCAGCGCTTTGCGACCTTTATGGCGCCACGCACCTTGCGTCCGATCTGTCTTTCAATGATTGCCTGGTCCCGCCCGCTCAAAGGAGTGGAATGAGTGAAAAAATCCTCTATTCTATACCGCCTCCGAGAGACTTACCAGAAAATTCTTTATCTTCTGCCATATCGAATCCTCTTTTGCTTCCCCATCGGGTTCGGCTTCCATCTCGCCTAAGGCCGCTCCCTCCTCTTCCACCACAACTACAAAGGACTCCTCCCCCGGCTTGACCAGACCGAGGTCCTCTCTGGCCAAAAGCTCCACCCCTTCATCGGTCTTCAAGGAGTCGACCTCCTCTTCTAAGAGCTCGTTCTGTTTCTGAAGGTCGACAATCTCCTTTTTAAGCTCTGGGACCCGGCTCTTGGTGGTCAGCATGGTTGCGATTGGCCTGTAGAGGAGCATGATGGTAATCGAGATGAGTGCAAGATACATCAGGGTGCCAAGGTCGATAAAGCGCTTTCTTCTCCTTTTGAGAGGCCGTTTGGAAGGAGCCTCTCTGGACGCAGCCCTCTTTTTGGCCGCCGTATTGCCAGAATGTCTGCCCGTCATACCTCATGCACCTTTATCAGATTCGTCGTTCCGGGTGTGTTGACGATGACCCCGGCCGTGATGACCACGACGTCACCCTCTTTGAGAAGGCCTGACCTCTTGGCCTCGGCGACCGAGATGGAGATCATGCCGTCGGTATCCTTGCTTAAGCCCACGAGTAGGGGAATGACCCCAAAGGAGACGGCAAGCCTCCCCAAGACCCGTTCATTTGGAGTGGCCGCAATTATCGGTTCGGCCGGCCGGTATTTTGAAATGCGCAGGGCCGTCGCGCCCGACTGGGTCGGGGTAACTATGGCATCGGCTCCCAAGCCGGCCGCAAGACCGCAGGCGGCGTAACTTATCGAATCAGTGGAGCTATCCTTGGCCCAGGCCTTTTTGCCGCTTACCTTGTCATCGTAATCTATCGAGCTCTCAGTCTTCTCGATTATGCGCTTCATCATCTTGACCGACTCGACGGGATAGGAGCCGACGGCCGTCTCGCCCGAGAGCATTACGGCGTCGGTCTCATCCAAGATGGCATTGGCCACATCGCTCACCTCAGCCCTGGTCGGCCGGAGGTTGTCAATCATGGAATTTAACATTTGAGTTGCGGTTATGACCGGTTTACCCTTTCGGGCTGCAAGGTTGATTATCCCTTTCTGGAGTAGAGGTACGTCTTCGGGGGGCATCTCGACCCCAAGATCGCCTCTGGCAACCATTATCCCGTCGGCCTCATCGACTATCGCCTCGATGGCCCTGGCCGCCTCATGCTTTTCGATCTTTGCGATTATCGGAACCTGATGTCCCATCTCGGCCATCAGGGCCCTTAGTCCTTTTATATCGCCTGGGCTGCGGACGAAAGACATGGCCACCCAGTCTGGGGAGTGTTCAAGGCCGAATTTGAGATCGGCCAAGTCCTTTTCGGTGACCGAATCGATGCTGACTGAGGAGTCGGGCAGGTTGACCCCCTTGTGGGAAGAGAGCTCGCCGCCATCTATAACTTCACAGACGACCTCTTTGCCTTGGACCTTCTCCACCTTGAGCTCAATTAGGCCATCGTTTATGAGGACTAGGCTGCCAGCCTCAACATCTTTGGGGAAACCCTTGTAGCTTATGGAGGCCCGCTCGCCGTCGCCTAAGATATCTTCGGTGGTCAAGGTGAACCTTGCGCCCTCCTTTAAGACGACGCCCTCTTTGACCTCGCCCACCCTGATCTTAGGGCCGGAGAGGTCCATGATGATTCCGATCGGGTGGCCCATCTCCTTGGAGAGCGCTCTCAAATTTGTGATGTTCTCTAGATGCCCCCTGTGGGCGCCGTGAGAGAGGTTTAGCCTAGCCACGTTCATGCCCGCCTCAATCATCCCCTTGAGGACCTCTCTACCCTCGCTGGCCGGCCCTATGGTGCAGACTATCTTGGTCCGCCGCATCTAACCTCCACTTTATGCAGATTATCTAGCGCTTGACGTTATAGAAGGCCTTATCCTTGGGATAGACGGCCATCTCGCCAAGATCCGACTCGATCCTTAAAAGTTGATTATACTTACAGACCCTATCGGTCCTGGATGGGGCCCCGGTCTTTATCTGACCGGCATTGGTGGCTACGGCCACATCGGCGATGGTGGTATCCTCGGTCTCGCCGCTCCTGTGCGAGATGACGGCCGTATAGCCGGCCCGTTTGGCCATCTCGATAACGCTAAGGGTTTCGGTAAGGCTGCCTATCTGGTTCAGCTTGACCAAGATAGAGTTGGCCACTCCAAGCTCGATCCCCTTGGCCAGGCGCTTTACGTTGGTCACGAAGAGATCGTCTCCGATCAATTGAATCTTTTCGCCCAGGCGCTCGGTCAAGGCCCGCCAGCCGTCCCAGTCCTCTTCGGCCATGCCGTCCTCTATCGAGATTATGGGATATTTATCGACCCAATCGGCATAAAACTCGACCATCTCGGCTGGAGTCAAGCTCCTTCCCTCGCCCTCAAGGAGGTATTTGCCATCCTTGAAGAACTCGGTCGAGGCCGGATCGAGGGCGATGAATACTTCGCTTCCCGGTTTGTAGCCGGCCGCCTCTATAGCTTCTATGATGACTCTTAAGGCCTCCTCGTTGGAAGAGAGATTGGGGGCAAAGCCGCCCTCGTCGCCGACGGCCGTGCTGTGACCCTTGGCGTGGAGGACACCCTTCAAAGAGTGGAATACCTCGGCCCCCATCCGAAGGGCCTCTTTGAAGGAGGCCGCTCCAACCGGCATGACCATAAATTCCTGAATATCGACGTTGTTGTCGGCGTGTTTTCCGCCGTTTAGGATGTTCATCATGGGAACGGGCAGGGTGTGGGCGTCAGGGCCGCCAAGGTAGCGGTAGAGGGGAAAGCTGAAGGTGTTGGCCACAGCCTTTGCCGCCGCGAGCGAGACGCCCAAAATCGCGTTGGCCCCAAGCTTTGCCTTATTTTCGGTCCCGTCCAACTCGATGAGACGAGCATCTAGCGCCCGCTGATCGAAGGCGTCCAAGCCTATCAGTTCCTTGGCGATGAGCTCATTGACGGTCTTGACCGCCTTTTCGACCCCTTTGCCGAGGTATCTAGATTTGTCGCCGTCTCTAAGCTCCACCGCTTCGAAGGCGCCTGTGGAAGCGCCCGACGGGACGGCCGCCCTGCCCCAGCCGCCGCCTGCAAGGCGGACCTCTACCTCGACAGTGGGATTGGCCCGAGAGTCCAAAATCTCCCTTGCTAAAATCTTTGTAATGCCGGTCATAAAGCCTCCAATCCGATTAAGGGGTCTTTACTTAAACCAACTCATCATCTATTTCGGCCTCTTTGGCAAGTGACCAAAATCTCTCCTTCTCACCCGAGGAGATGGCCTCAAAGTCAAGTCCCTTGCGGGCGGCCTCATCCAGCATCCAGACAAAGCGACGCTTGAATCTTTCGGCCGCCCGCCTTAGGGCGATTTCCGGATCGGCCTTGATGTGGCGAGCCAAGTTTACCGCCGTAAATAATATGTCGCCAAGCTCATCTTCGGCCTTATCGCTCATGATATCCGCTTTGAGCTCACCCATCTCTTCGTAGAGCTTGTCGATCACCCCGCCCGTATTTGGCCAATCAAAGCCGACCCTTGCCGCCGCCACCTGGACCTTGGCCGAGAAGATGAGGGCCGGAAGGGCGGGCGATATCCCACCGAGCGGACCCTTGCCCTCGCTCTCCTTGATGGCCTGCCAGCCCTTCAGGGCCTCGGCCTTATCTTCGGCCCCCTCGGTCAGAAAGACGTGGGGATGACGGCGGACTATCTTCTCATGGATGGAGGAGATGACGTCAACGAGTGAAAAGCACCCCTCCTCTTTGGCTATCTGGGCATGGAGGACTACTTGGAGAAGGATGTCGCCAAGCTCCTCCTTTAGGTGAAGATCGTCTCCCAGCTCTATCGCGTCCAGCACCTCATACGCCTCTTCTATCAGGTGAGGGGTCAAGCTTTCGTGAGTCTGCTCCCTGTCCCAGGGACAGCCGCCCTCGCCTCTAAGCTCGGCTATAAGCTGGGCAAGCCGACTCAGCTTATGATCCAAATCCATCGCTTCGCTTTGGGCCGCCACATTCTCCTTCAATCGTTGAATCCAAGGCCGTCATATCTATTTATTCGATTTATTATCGATCTTTTCGTTGGATTCGACATCGCTCTCTTCATCGAGCTCGACATCGGCCTTTCTATTTATTTTAATATCGGCCTCTTCTCTCAGTTCTTTCAGCCACTCTTCAAATTCCTCTCCCTTTTTGACCTCGGTCACCTCGGACCTCAGGGCCGCCTCCTCTTGCCCGGAGAGCGTGGGAGCCCTCTTGCCCAAGGTTACTATGATGTGCCAGCCAAACCGGCTCTGAGTGGGCTCGCTGATGACGTTAAGATCTTGGCTGAAGGCGACGTCGCCGTACTCCTTGACCAGACCATAGCGGGAAGCCCATCCGATATCCCCGCCATTTGCAGCCGAGCCCTGATCTTTGGAGTACTCGCCGGCCAGAGCCGCAAAATCGCCGCCTGCCTTCAGTTTATCCAAGACCTCTTTGGCGGTCTTCTCGTCATCGAGCAAGATGTGCTTGGTCTGGGCCTCTTCGATGGCCGAGTTGAAATCATCCTCGCTCAGCTCAAAACCCTCCGTCACCTTGGGGAAGACCTTTTCGTAAATGAGGGACTTTCTGATCTCCTCACCCAAAAACTCTAAGGTCAAGCCGTTCTCCTTGAGCTTGCTCAAAAAATCCCCCTCGCTGGCAAAGCTCTTCTTGACTTCATCTAGTTTGGATGAGACCTCCTCTGATGTCGCACCAATATTCTCGGCGGCCGCATAGGCGATCAGAAGCGTCTCGTCTATCAGGCTATCTAAGATATCCTCTTTAAGCTTCCCAGCTTCTTCGTCCGTAAGTTCGGCTCCGCCCGCCTGATTCTGCAGCTTTATGATCTCAAAGCGCCGGTTTAAATCAGTCGCAAGTATCTTCTTACCATTGACAGTGGCGACCACCTCGGGTCCACAACCGCTTAAGATGAGACTGGCCGCTAAAAACATCAAAATCAGAGATCTCTTCAAATCAACTCCTCCATTCCTGATCATTTGCGATTTTTTATTATATCATCAAGCAGCTTCTTTACGAAAGATAAGAGCTCTGTCCCATCGAGTCTGCCGATGGTAAAAAAGAGCGTCTTTGAGGCGGGCCGATAATCCAGCTTAGGCCCTGACCCGCCAAGCCCGCTCAATGCCTTAACCCCATCTCGGCCGAGCTCGACCCCGGCCAGCTTGAGCCTCCTTCCATCGTATGACAGGCCGTCAAGACTGGCCTCCATGGCCAAAAGCCTTATCTCGGCCAGATCCAAAAGATTTCTTACCGGCTCACCAAAGCGGCCGAACCTATCCCTTAGGGCCGCCTCCACCTTGGGCAGATCCTCCCTCCTCATCGCCAAAGCTATGGAGCGGTAGGCGTCAATACGCAGCCCCTCATCTTCGATATAGTCAGCTGGGATTATCGCCTCTATGGGCAAGTCTATGCTCAAGGTGGAGGCATCTTTGGGCAACTCTTCGCCTTTCAGCTCCAAGACCGCCTCTTTGAGCAGCTGGTTGTAGAGTTCGAAGCCGACGGCCTCCATCTGGCCGTGCTGTTCGGCTCCGAGGATGCTTCCAGCCCCTCGGATCTCAAGATCGCGCAGGGCAATCTTTATTCCCGAGCCAAGCTCGGTAAAGTCGGCCATCGCCTTTAAGCGCTTTTGGGCGTCCTCGCAGGCGAGCTCCCCCGAAGAGAGAAAGTAGGCGTAGGCGAGATGATGGGAACGACCGACCCTGCCCCTTAGCTGATACATCTGGGCAAGGCCCAGCCGCTCGGCCATCTCTACGATGATGGTGTTGGCCCTTGGGATATCTATGCCCGACTCGATTATGGTCGTACATAACAGTATATCCTGCTCTCCTTTTAAGAAGGAGTCCATCACCTTTTCCAGCTCGCGTTCATCCATCTGGCCGTGAGCGATGGCGATCTTGGCCTCGGGAATGAGCCCTCTTAGCCGCTCGGCCGCCGCATTGATGGTCATAACCCGGTTGTGAACATAAAAGATCTGGCCACCCCGGCTAAGCTCGCGCCGGACGGCCGAGCGGATCAGCTCCTCATCGTAGGGTACGACCTTGGTCGCTATAGGAAAGCGGTCTTCGGGCGGGGTGTTGATGACCGAAAGATCCCTCACCCCGCTCAAAGACATCTGAAGGGTCCGGGGGATGGGGGTTGCGCTCATGGTCAAGACGTCAACGTTCTTCCTTAAGTTCTTGAAGTGCTCCTTGTTGGCCACCCCGAAGCGCTGCTCCTCATCGATGATGACGAGCCCCAAATCCTTGAAGACGACATCCTTCTGGAGAAGCCGATGGGTCCCGATGACGACATCGACAAGACCCGCTTCGAGCTCCAAAAGCACCCTCTTCTCATCATCCCTCTTTCTGAAACGGCTGAGGAGTTCGATCCTGACCGGATAGGGGGCAAAGCGCTCCTTGAAGGTTAGAAAGTGCTGGTTGGCAAGGATGGTCGTCGGAACCAGAACCAGGACCTGTTTGCCGTCAAGAGCAGCCTTGAAGGCAGCTCTAAGGGCCACCTCCGTCTTGCCGTAGCCGACGTCGCCGCAGACCAAACGGTCCATCGGCCGCCCCTTCTCCATGTCTATCTTCACATCCCCTATCGCCCCGATCTGATCGGCCGTTTCGGCAAAGGGAAATGTCTCTTCCATCTCTGCCTGCCAGGGGGAATCTTTGGAAAAACTATGGCCAAAAACCTCCATCCGGTAGGCGTGGAGCGATAAGAGATCGAAGGCGAGCTTCTTGACCGACCTCTTGACCTTAGCTTTGGCTCTCGCCCAGTCCTTCATCCCGAGCTTGGAGAGAGAGGCCCCCTCCCCTTCGGCTCCGATATATTTGCTGATGAGACCGATCTGCTCGAGGGGAACGTAGAGGCGATCTCCATCTTTATACTCTAAAAGGATATACTCGCGCCTTATGCCGAGGGCCTCCTTTCTGGTCAGCCCCACAAAGATGCCGATGCCCTGGTTTCTATGGACGACCTTATCGCCCGCCTCCATCTCGGCAAGGGTTATGGGGCTCTCGCATGTGGCCGTCTGTTTGTCCCGCCTTAGAGGGCGCACCTTGACGAAGATGTCGGATTCACAGATGAGCCTCAACTTAGGATCGGTGAGACCGAAGCCCTCGCCAAAATCGGCCTCGATCAGGAGAGGGAGCCGGCTCGAAAGGGAGCTAAATTCCCTGGAATACTCCAGACCAAAGCCCGCGATTATTTCGGCCATCCGCTCGAGCTGGCCGCGGCTCCTTAGCACGATGACCTTCAGGCCATCCTCGCTCATCAAAAAATCTTTAAACTTATCCATGTCGCCAAGGAGGGGGTCTATCCTCTTCGAGGAGAACTCGATGGCTCCCCTGTGGCCCAGGCCGGGCGAGAGGCTTAGCGTCCCCTTGACCCCTTCAAGGAGGACGTCAAAGCTCAAAAAAGGCGGGTGGCCCGTAAGAGCTGTGATGAGACGACCGAGCTCGCCTTGAGTAAAATCATCTGCCTTTGAGCTCAAGACCTTGGCCTTAGCCGCAAGGATTTCTCGATCGCCCAGGATGAGAAGGGAACCCTTGGGCATGAAACCGGTAAGGCACCGCGGCCTCTCGGCTAGAAGGCGCCCATAGGCCGAGGCGCCGGGAAATGAAGTCCCACTCTCAAGGCGGGCGATGTCCTCTTTGAGCCAGGCTGGCTGCTCTCTCAGTGATTTGAGCCTTTCTGTGATCTTCTCTAGATCTTCATCAATTATAAATTCGGAGCAGGGATATATTGCGACGGACTTAAGCTCGTCGATTGAGCGCTGACTGGCAAGGTCGAAACTTCTTATCGACTCAATCATGTCGGAATAGAACTCCAGGCGGATGGGCTCGGGCATGTCGGGAGGAAAGATGTCGACGATCCCGCCGCGCACGCTAAGCTCTCCCCTCCCCTCCACCTTGGGCCGCCTCTCATATCCCAGCCCACAGAGGGAGGCTGAAAATTCGTAGAGATCTACCTCTCGTCCAACTTCTGCCGTCAGCGCACCTAACCTTGCGGGAATGATGTAGGAGATATCAAAAAGGGCGGCTTTTAGCGAGGAGAGCACGATGACGCCCTCGTTCCTTGAGAGCGACCCGAGCGCCTTCAGCCTGTTTGCTACGACCTCCGGGTCGGGTTCGGCCCGCTCGAAGGGGAGTACTTCAAGATCGGGAAAGGTGGCCACCAGGGCCGGGTCGAGGAAGTTCTTGAGTTCGACCGCCACCCTTTCGACCTCAATCTCGTCCCTAACGATCATGACGATGGGCCGCTTTAATCCATGAAGTAGGGCCGAGAGAGGGAGAGAATAGATATTGGATGGGGCCAGGGCCTCGCAATCTTCGCCTTTAGAAATCCTAAGCATCAGATCCTTATAACTTTGGCTCTCTTTGAATGCTTTAAGCAAAAAATTGAGCTGCAAAAAAATTCACCTCAAACCTGAACAAGCCCAGATGCTTTTGCACCGGGGCGATTAAAGCGATATATTGGCAAAATCATGAAAGGCTCAAAGGCTCTGCAGTCATCTTTGCTCCGCCATCAATTCTACTCTATCTTATCTGCTATTATCTACCTAAAATCTCTAATTGGTTATTAATAAAAAAATCTTCAAAAAAATACTTGGCAAGAGAGAGAGGATGATATTGGTGAAATAGAATATCTAACGATTCAAGCTTTTATAATAAGTTTTGGGAGATGAAGGGGGTGATTGAGTTGAAGGTTTATAAAAGAGCCACTTCATGAGGGCTTAAGAGAAATTCTCTTAAGAGGGTATCTCAAGAAGCGGCAAGTTTATTTTATCAGAAACGCAAGTCCATTTGAAGGAAGGGGTATGTTGATGCTAAGAAAGATTATTCTCTTAATCATTGGAGTTATGGCTATTTTGGCCACCGTGATCCCGGCTTATGGAGCCGGCATGAATTATGCTAAATGTTGGGAGACATTAGCTGGTGCGAAGTGGAGCGGCTACGTTCAGATTCAGGCATCGTATAACGATGGCGGCAAGCATGCAAAACAGGGATACCATCGGTTCACGCGCAAAGCTGGCCCTCTGCGCTTGATACCGGTCGTATGTATACGTCCACGGCGACCTCAGCGAGCGACAAGGCGATCCGGTCTCGTACGGATTCGGTCTGGGACTCTCCGCTCTATGGTGACGCTTATACCACCAAGTACAACTGGGGTTTTATATACTTCTAGAGCCTTGTCACAACTTGAGCAGAGGATCGAATTGCCAACCTTGTTGGCACGGTCTCCTGCGGTTAGGTGAGCAGAGAATGCTGGTGAACCAACGGCTATCGATGAACTTCAAACTCGCGCTTAGCAGTTTCTTTCTTGGGATTCTGATGGCATTTTTGGTATGGTCTCTGCAATGGGTGTTGGAATCCCGCAGGGAAGTAAAATTCGATATGCCGGGTGAGGTCACTGTGCTTAAAATGTTCGAGGGACCGCAGGGTATACCGTGGACTAAAAACTGGAGTTGACCCGCTTTAGTTGACACCCTAAGTTGATACAGAATAGATTGGT
>JASEGU010000017.1 GCA_030017835.1 Actinomycetota bacterium
AGGAGCTCAAAGAAGAGACCGAACTCCAACCGGAGACCGTTGCTCTTTAGTTTCCTCCTGAACTGACAACTGAACAGTCGATCTGCCGGAAAGGGTAAGTCAAGTGTGCCGTGGATTTTGGTCCTGGCTTGCTTCTTCCCCCCTTCATTTTGCTAACCTGAGGGGAGAAACAAAAAATCCCCGATGGCGGCGGGGTCAAGCATGAACCTTATCTTGGGAGGACACAAACTACAGAACCTTGAGGGCTTGACTGCCAGGGATAATGAACAGCGATCAGGGGAGCCAGTTTACAAGCGTTGAATTTACAGAGAAGCTTGAGACCGCCGGAGTGAAAATAAGTATGGACGGTCGAGGGAGGGTCTTTGACAATATCTTTATCGAGCGCCTTTGGAGGTCTGTAAAATATGAGGAGGCGTACATGAAGAGCTATGAGAGCGTCAGAGACGCTCAGAACGGTCTTGTGAGGTACTTCCGGCTTTACAATACCGAGCGGTACAATACCGAGCGGCTCCATGAGGCCTTAGGCTATAGGACTCCCCATGAGGTATACTTCGGGGAGGGCAGAAACGATAATGGACAGGCTGGACTAGTCCACCTTAAGGAAGCTGTTTTTCTGTCTTGACAATGGGGAGGGGTATAATTCTACTTGCAATGAATTCTACAACCAAATCATCGTTGATGCAAAAGGCAGCCGCCAAACTCCAGCCTCTAGGTTTTTAAATCGCTATATCATTTTCTTAACGGCTCCAAAAAACCGCAGGGCTTAAAAGCCATAAAAAAGCTCTTTACAGCTCCACCAAATCGATATGCATCGAAGCAGTATCGACTATGGCCACGGTGGCCCGTCCGCTTATCCAGCCGCAGGATTCGCCGGGGTTTACCACCAAGACCTTATCCTTCCTGATATCGACCTGGTGAGTGTGGCCATAGACGACCAAATCATATTTGGCAGCGGTGATCAGACTATCCAAAAATTTGGGTTGATGCATCAGAGCGATCCTCGCCCCATCCGATTCCAGCTCGACGTAATCCTCGAAGAAATCGGCGATCCCTTCGAACCTTTTGACCAGATAGAGCTTCTCCCCGTCGTTGTTGCCAAAGACGGCAACCATCTTCTTCTTTAGGGGGCGAAAGTGATCGGCAGTTATGGGCGAGATGAGATCTCCCCCATGAAGCACCAGGTCGACCTCTTCCTTGTTGAAGAGGTCGACCGCTTTTTTTATCATCGGCATATTGTCGTGAGAGTCGGAAATCAGACCAAGTCTCAAGTTAACTCCAAGTTATCATCGACCGACATTCGGCACCAATACCACCGGACACTCAGCCTTTCTGATGACGCGGTCGGCCACGCTGCCGATGAAGACCCTGGCCAGACCGGTGACGCCTTGGGTACCCATGACTATCATATCCACCTTTTCGGCAGCTGCAAGCTCGACTATCTTTTCGCTGGGATCGCCGACCAGAGTCTGATAACTCGCCTTGACTCCGCCGTCCAGCACTTTTTTGGTCGCTTCCTTTGCCAGCTTAAGGGTGTTTGTGCTCAGCTCCTTTTCGAAGCGGCCTGCCACGCCGGGCTGAAAGCCGTAGAGGTCGGGCTGGAACTTATTTACGCTCACCACCAGAATTTCACCATCCATCCCCTTGGCCAGGGTTATGGCGAGATTTAGAGCTTGCTCAGCAGTGCTTGAGCCGTCAGTTGGAAATAAGATCTTCATGGCCATCATCCTCTCTTTGTGTTCGGTCGGTTAACTTATTGCAAGGGCCCAAAACTCATAGAAATCCAACTGGTCCATATGAATAATTTACCATCAAACCGATGGTTTTTAAATAAGAAATGATCACAAAGAACCTCTTGGCTTACGAGAAGTGGCTCCTCAATCGTAAGAGACTTGGACCAGAGTAAGGCCCTTGGCGGGAGAAAGAAAGGTCGCCTTCGCCCTTCCTTCAAGCATATCCTCGACTGCCTTTTGGTTGATAACGCCCAAGCCGAGCTGGATAAGGGCGCCGGCGATAAATCTTACCATGTGGTGGAGAAAGGCGTCGGCCTCAATGGCGATGCGAATCAAACCAGCCTCATCCTTCTCGATATCAAAAAGAGAGATGGTCTTGAAGTAGCTCTCGGCCTTCCAACCGCTATTTGCGGTGAAAGAGACAAAATTGTGCCTGCCAACAAAGAGTTTGGCGACCGCCTTCATGGCCTCAAAGTTTAAGGGGCGGGTCTCAAAATGGACCCTTTCGGCTAAAAATATGTCGCCGTGATCGCGGTTTAAGATGAGATACTCATACCTTCTTTTTACCGCATCGCGCCGGGCATCAAAATCCAGAGAGACCTCTTCGGCCTCGCGGGCGACTATATCTTTGGGCAAAATGGCATTTAGCGACCATTTGAGCCTTCGAAGCTCTATGTCCGAGGCGATCTTAAAATTAATCACTTGTCCCGTGGCGTGGACCCCGGCATCGGTGCGGCCGGCTCCAATCACCTTTACCTTCTCACAAGTTAAGGTCTTTAGGGCCTTTTCCAGCTCGGCTTGAACGCTTGGCCTGTCCGGCTGGACTTGAAACCCAGAGTAGCCCTTTCCATTGTAGGCGATGGTGAGCTTGATATTTCGCATCCTTTTTAAGACCTTCCGAGCATCGTGATGAGACCGAGTAGAATAATCAGAGCGAGCCCAAAAAACCAATCGCTCTGTTTCATCCTCATGGGCTTCATGCGCGTCCTGCCCTCGCCGCCCCGATAGCAACGGGCCTCCATGGCCATAGCCAGCTCATCAGCCTGCTTGAAGACCCCAATAAAGAGCGGGACCAAGAGCGATATCAGATTCTTAAGCCTCTTCACAAAGCCTCCCGACTGAAAATCGGCCCCCCGGCTGACTTGAGCCTTCATTATCCTTTCGGTCTCGATGATGAGGGTCGGGATGAAGCGTATGGCTATCGTCATCATCATGGCGAGCTCATGGACGGGGACTTTAAGACCCTTCAAAAAGGAGAAGAGCGACTCCAGGCCGTCTGTCAATTCTATCGGGCTGGTGGTGAAGGTCAATATGAAGGCCGAAACGATGAGCAGGATGAAGCGGGCCGATAGGATGAGCCCGCTATTAAAACCTGCCTCACTTATGGTAAGCGGCCCGAGGCGGGCCATTGCCTCGCCTGGGGTAAAAAAGAAGTGGACGATGAGGGTGAAGAGGATTATGTACGAGACCGGCCTCAAGCCCCGGATCACCCACTTAAAGGGGACCCTTGAGATGGTCAAGGCGAGTAGGATGAGAGCGAGCATGGCTAGAAGGGCAAGGTGGCTTGAGATGGCGAAGAGCGAGGTCATCAGGACGAATAGAAGGACGATCTTGAGCCTGGGATCGGCCTGGTGGAGCGGTGATTCGCCCGGATAGTATCTACCTATCATGATGGTGGAGAGGGTCCTCACAAGAGTCTCCCTTCAACTTGGGCGACTATGGCTCGAGCCAGCTCGCCACGCTCAAAGAGGTCTGCCCCTATCTTAAGCCCCCGCTTGGCAAGCTCTTTCGCCATCTCAATGGTTCCGGGAAGCTCCAATCCTATTTCGATAATAACCTCGGCCTTTTCGAAAACCTCGGCCGGACTACCCGCTAGAGCCACTTCTCCTCGATTTAAGATGATTATCCTTTCGCTCACCCTGGCCGCCTCATCCATGTCGTGGGTGACAAAGATGATGGTAATGCCAAAGCTCTCATTCAGCTCCTTCAAAAGGTTAAGGAGTTGGCGTTTTCCGAAAGGATCAAGGCCCGAGGTCGGCTCATCCAAGACCAGACACTTGGGCTCCATGGCAAGGACCCCGGCGATGGCAACCCGCCTCATCTCGCCACCGCTAAGGGCGAAGGGAGAGCGGTCCTTGAAGGAGTCGTAGTCCAGGCCGACTTGGCTCAAGGCGCGCTTTACGCCCTCCTCTATCTTTTCATGCTCAAGTCCCCTGTTTCTGAGGGCGAAGGCGACGTCGTCAAAGACGGTCTCCTCAAAGAGCTGATTTTCGGGCGATTGAAAGACCAGGCCGACGAGCCTTCTCGCCTCTGGGGCGGATATCTCCCTTCCAAGGAGCTTGCCGCCTATTAGGATGTCGCCCTCTGTCGGCTCCAAAAGACCATTTAAGTGCTGCAGAAGGGTCGATTTGCCGCTTGCCGTCGGCCCGATTATGCTAACAAACTCACCCGGCCAAATGGAAAAAGAGACCCTTTTTAAGACGGGTTCTTTAAGGGCCGGGTTATCTTCGTATGAGAATGTCACCTCTTTTAGCTCAATGAACATATCGCCTCAACCAATTCTTGAGCGGTCAGTATCTTAGGAAGATTCAGCCCGGCCCTTTTTAGGTCATCACTTAGCCCGATGGCAAAAGGGACGTCCAGAGCGAGCCCTTCGATTAAGGCGGAAGAGGCAAAAAACTCTCTTGTTAAGAGGTCGGCCTGAATCGCCCCGTTATCAAGGGCAACTATCCGCTCGGCCATGGCCGCCTCCTCCATCCTGTGGGTTATCAGGATTACGGCCACTCCCTGCTCCTTGTTTAGCTTTTTAATTATCTCCATGAGATCTCGCCTGCCCTTGGGATCCAGCATCGAAGTCGGTTCATCCAAAACCAGATATTTCGGCTTCATGGCGAGGACCCCCGCGATGGCCAGCCGCTGCTTCTCTCCCCCCGAAAGGAGGTGGGGCTCAAATCTCTCAAGATCGGTAAGATTGACCATGGCCAGAGACTCATCGACCCGCTCCCTTATCTCTTTGGGGTCCAGCCCTAAATTCTCCGGACCGAAGGCCACGTCATCCTCGACGGTCGTCGCAACGATCTGACTTTCTGGATTTTGGAATATCATTCCAACGAGCCTGCGATGGCGCCAGATATTTTCGGGCTCGGCTGAAGTTACGCCGTCCAGGATGAATTCGCCGCTCGTGGGCGTAAAAAGACCGCCAAGCACCTTTGCTAAGGTCGATTTGCCGCTTCCGTTTCTACCCACGACGGAGAGAAACTCCCCTTCCTCTATCTTTAGGGAGAGATCCTTGAGGGCGCTCTGTTCACTCTCGCGTCCCAGATAGACATATGAAATATTTTTGATATCTATCATCGGCCAAGCCCTTTCGTCTTGGGTCACTAGGAGTGATGGCAAAAAATAAAGCAAAAGCCTTTTGGGATGGCTTTTGCTTTAGGTTATCACAATATTGTTGCCAATAAATAGGCCGGTTAGAGGAGCTCGATTATGACCATCGGAGCCGCGTCTCCCTGCCTTGGACCAAGTTTCAAGATACGCGAGTAACCGCCGTTTCTTTCTTTGAACCTCTCGGCTACCTCGCCAAAGAGTTTATCGGTCAGAACTCGGTCGCCGAACATGGCCAGCACTTGACGGCGGGAGTGAAGGTCGCCCTTTTTGGCCAACGTGATCGCCTTGTCCAAAGTGGAGCGGACCTCTTTGGCCTTGGCCTCAGTCGTAGTGATCTTGCCGTGATCGATTATCTCTTTGGTAAGTCCAATAAGCAAGGATCGCCTGTGACTGGCATCGGTGCCAAGTTTTCTTCCCTTAACAAGATGGCGCATCGCCTATCACTGCTCCTTCTTTAAGTTTAAATTGATGTTGCTCAACTTCTCTTTGACCTCTACTATCGATTTGTTTCCGAAGTTACGGATATTAACAAGATCGGCTTCTGTGCAGTTGTAGAGGTCTTGCAGGGTGCTTATGCCATGTCTCTTCAAACAATTATATGATCTGACCGAGAGGTCGAGATCCTCAATGGGAGCCTCAAGGTAACCGTCCTTATCCTTATCCCCCTCGCCAAAGACCGCAAAATCGGTCTTCTCCGGCGCCCGGTCCATGAACATCATCATATGCTCATTCATTATCTTAGCGGCCATACAGACGGCTTCATCGGGAGTCATGTTGCCCTTGGTTTCGACGGTTAGGATAAGCTTGTCGTAATCGGTCCGCTGACCGACCCGGGTATTTTCGACCGTATAGCTGACCTTCTTGGCGGGAGAGAAGATGGAATCTATGGCGATGACGCCGATTGCCATAGAGGCCTTCTTGTTCCGTTCGGCCGAGACATAACCCCTACCGTTTTCGACGACCATCTCCATCTCGAGCTTGGCACCCTTGTTTAGTGTGGCGATGTGGAGATCAGGATTTATTATCTCGATATCTGAAGGATACTCGATGTCGCCCGCCTTTACATCCTTGGACCCTTTAGCGTTTATCCTGATGATTACGGGCTCGCTTGAGTATGATTTGAGTATCAGACTCTTTAGGTTAATTATTATGTCGACAATATCCTCTTTTACCCCTTCAATGACGGAAAACTCGTGGGGAACGCCCTCAAGCTTGACCGAAGTAACGGCCGCGCCCACAAGGGAGGAGAGAAGGATGCGCCGCATGGAGTTGCCTAGGGAATAACCGAAGCCTCTCTCAAGAGGCTCCACGATAAACCGGGCATGAAAATCATCGACCTTTTCGATGCTCATATGCGGCTTGAGAAAATCTATCATATATCAATTCCTCCTTGAATTATGAAAAGAATACTACTTGGAATAGAGCTCGACGATCAGCTCTTCTTTTATTGAGATATCAATCTGATCGCGAGCCGGGGGACGTATGATCTTGCCAACACCCGCTTCGAAGTTGACCTCAAGCCAGGAGGGAACTTCGGCCTTGCTGGATGATTTGAGGTTATCTTTGACCAATTCGGCCCTTGAGCCATGCTCGGTTAAGGTTATTACCTCGCCGCTGCGCATGATGTAGGATGGGATATCGACCCGCTTGCCGTTAACCGCGAAAAATCCGTGACGAACAAACTGACGAGCCTGGGTCCTTGAGACGGCAAAACCCATCCGATAGATCACATTGTCCAGCCTCATCTCGAGCATCTTTAAGAGGTTCTCGCCGGTTATGCCCTTGTGTCTCTCGGCAATCTCATAGTAACGACGAAACTGCTTCTCCAAGACTCCGTAGATCCTCTTTGCCTTCTGCTTCTCTCTGAGCTGGCCGCTATACTCGGAAACCTTTAAAAATCTCTTGCCATGATCGCCGGGAGCATACGGCCTTCTCTCCATAGCGCATTTATCCGTAAGACATCTTTCGCCCTTTAAGAAGAGCTTCTCTTTCTCCCTGCGACACAATTTACAGGATGGACCAATATACCTTGCCATATAGATACTCCTTAAACCCTTCTGCGTTTTTTTGCTCTACAACCGTTATGGGGCACCGGGGTCACGTCGCTGACGGCGCCGACCTCAAGACCCGCGGCCTGCAGAGTGCGGACGGCCGTCTCCTTGCCGGAGCCCGGCCCTTTCACAAAGACTTCGACCTTTCTCATCCCATGCTCCTGAGCCTTCTTGGCCACGGATTCCGCGGCCATCTGGGCGGCAAAAGGGGTTCCCTTTCTGGAGCCTTTAAAACCGACGCTGCCCGCGCTCTCCCAGGCTATGGAATTTCCCTCCAGATCGGTCACGGTGACTATCGTATTATTGAAAGTGGCTTGGATGTGAGCCGCTCCGTGGGCTATATTCTTCTTCTCTTTCCTTTTGACCCTAACCTTGGCAGTCTTCTTCTTAGCGACCAACTATCTTCCTTCCCTTCAGATCGTGTCGATTATTTCTTCTTCTTGGCCCCAACGCTTCTTCTGGGCCCTTTGCGCGTGCGAGCGTTAGTGTGGGTCCGCTGACCGCGCACGGGCAGACCCCTTCTGTGCCTAAGGCCGCGATAACAACCTATCTCCATCAGGCGCTTTATATTCTGCGATATCTCGCGACGCAGATCGCCTTCTATCTGGTAGTTCTTGTCGATATATTCCCTGAGCTTGGCAACCTCATCTTCGGTCAGATTGCGCACGCGCGTGTCGCCGCTAATCTTGGTGGCCTCCAGGATCTTGGTCGCCCTGGTCCGCCCGATACCAAAGATGTAGGTAAGCCCGATCTCAACTCTTTTCTCTCTTGGTAAGTCTACGCCCGCAATACGTGCCAACTCTTATACCTCCGTTAGAAATCTAAAGGACAGCGAAACCCTTTTTGTTAGCCCTGACGCTGTTTATGCCTGGGGTTTTCGCAAATGACCATGACCCGGCCTCTTCTCTTTATTATCTTGCACTTATCACAAATCTTCTTAACCGATGGTTTAACTTTCAATTTGAAATCTCCTAAGCTTTGGTTATCACTTATGTCTATATGTGATCCGCCCGCGGCTTAAATCGTAGGGAGAGAGCTCAACGGTTACCCTGTCTCCGGGAAGGATCCTTATATAGTGCATCCTCATCTTGCCAGAGATGTGAGCCAGAAGGACATGCCCATTCGTAAGCTCCACCCGAAACATCGCGTTGGGTAGAGTCTCGATAACTTTGCCTTCTACCTCAATGGTCTCTTCTTTATTAGTCAAGGGCTCTGGGCCTTACCTTTCCACCTCGCAAATCACAAACGCAAATTATAACAAAAAGAGAGATTTGCGTCTACCAAAAAGTTAAAATATCCGGTCCTTCTTCGCCCACGGCCACCGTGTGTTCAAAGTGAGCCGAGAGCGACCCGTCCAACGTGGTGACGGTCCAGTTATCTTCGGCCACCTTAACCGCAAAACCTCCGCCATTTATCATCGGCTCGATGGCAAATACCATTCCCTTCTTGAGCATGGGGCCGGTATGAGGGGTGCCGTAATTGGGCACCTGAGGATCCTCGTGGAGCTTGGAGCCTATCCCGTGACCGACAAAATCTCTGACCGCCGAATAACCCGCCCCCTCGGCCATTTTCTGGATGGCGCTCGAAATATCATAGAGGCGCCGCCCCTCTTTGCACTGGTCGATCCCGGCAAAAAGAGCCCGCTTGGTCGTCTCGATCAAGTCCTTTGCCTCGTTGGAAATCCGGCCAACCCCGTAGGTATAGGCCGCGTCTGCAAAGTAGCCATTCAGCTTGACCCCGACGTCAACTCCGACTATATCCCCCTCTTTGAGCTGCCTTGGACCCGGAATTCCGTGAACCACCACTTCATTGAGGGATATGCAGCTCGAGGCGGGATATCCCCTGTAACCCTTGAAGGCGGGCACTCCCTTTGCCCCCGTTATGATCTCTTCGATGATCCTATCCATCTCAAGAGTAGTCAGGCCCGCCACTATCAACCCTTTTAACTTATCAAAGACTCTCGACACTATCTCACCGGCCCGTCTCATCTTGTCTATCTCTTGGCCGGATCTTATGATTATCATTTCTTTGAGTTTAGTAAGGCGATTATATCCGCCTCGACCTCTTCTGCCGGTTTTTCGCCATCTATCGTATGCAGCAGACCCTCTTTTTGATAGTAATCTATGAGCGGGGCCGTCTGCTCCTTATAGACACTGAGACGATTCTTAACCGTCTCCAGCTTATCATCATCTCTCTGGTAAAGCTCGCCGCCGCACCCGTCGCAGACGCCCTCGGCCTTGCTCGGATGAAAGACCGTGTGGAAGACGGCCCCGCATGATCTACAGCTCCTGCGCCCGGTCAGCCTCTTGACGAGCTCTTCATCCTTGACCTCAAAATTTAAGGCCACCTCAACAGCCTTGCCAGCCTGGCCAAGGGCCGCCTTCAAAGCGTCGGCTTGCGCGACCGTCCTTGGAAAACCATCTAAGATGAAGCCCTCCTTCGCGTCATCTTCCATCAAGCGATCCTTGACTATCCCAACGACCAATTCATCGGGGAGTAGTTCGCCCTTATCCATGTACTCTTTGGCTTTCTTGCCAAGTTCGGTCCGATTCTTTACGGCCCCTCTCAGCATGTCTCCGGTCGAGATGTGGGGAATGGCAAACTCTCTTGCGATGAACTTGGCCTGCGTCCCCTTGCCCGCGCCCGGTGCTCCTATGAGTATCAGATTCATATCAAAACCTCCAAAGCTCCTCTAATGACTACTTCAAGAAACCTTCGTAATTTCTCATCATAAGCTGCGATTCTAGTTGCTTTACCGTCTCCAGCGAGACCTCAACCATAATCAGAAGCGATATGCCGCCGAAGTGTTGGAAGAAGGGCACGTTTAAGGTAGCCATGATGATGGTCGGGATTATGGCGATCGTGGCCAGAAAGAGCGAACCCGGCAGAGTCACCCTGTTTAAGATGTGGTTTAAGTATTCAGCCGTCGGCTTGCCGGGGCGAACTCCCGGAATGAAGCCACCGTACTTCTTGATATTTTCGGCTATATCTATCGGATTGAAGGTCACAGCCGTATAGAAATAGGCGAAGAAGACTATAAAGGCTCCGTAAATGAAGAGGTATAACGGAGAGGTAGGAGTAAGAAAATTGGATATCTTCTGAAACGTCTCGGTCGGGAAGAACTGCGCCAAAGTGGCCGGCAGCATCAGGACAGAAGAGGCGAAGATTATCGGGATGACACCGGACTGATTCAATTTGAGCGGCAAGTAGCTGCTCTGACCGCCGTACATCTTGCGCCCGACAACCCTCTTGGCATACTGGACGGGTATCCTCCTCTGGCCCTGTTCAATGAAGACTATCGAGACTATAACGATGATTACTATAGCGGCCAAGAGAATTATCATTGCCGGCGAGACGATCTGGAAAGTCTGGATGACGGCTTCGGGAAATCTCGAGATGATGTTGATGGTGATGATGATCGACATGCCATTTCCAATACCCCGTTGCGTTATGAGCTCACCGAACCACATAATGATGACCGTGCCGGTGACCAGGGTCAACACTATTAGAAACTTATCCAGAAAGGTAAGACTGATACCGAGTTGACGCTGAACCACCAGCGTAGTTCCTATCGACTGGATGGTTGCAAAAAGTAGCGTCATGTATCTAGTCCATTGGATTATCTTTCTCTGTCCGCTCTCGCCCTCTTTGGCCCACTCCTCTAGTTTGGGGATGACTATCTGCATCAGGTTCATGATGATCGAGGCGGTGATGTAGGGCATTATACCCAGGGCGAATAGGGCAAAATTGGAGAGAGCTCCTCCGGCGAATATATCCATGAGGCCTAAGACATTGCCGCCTTGAGCAAACTGATCGAATAGGGTCTTTATGGCGCCGACCTCGATGCCGGGGACCGGAATAAAGGAGCCGAGGCGGTATATGACTAATATGGCCGCGGTAAATATTATCCTCTTTCGAAGCTCTGGCACTTTAAAGGCGTTTCTTAAGGCTTGAAGCATTAGATTACCTCGGTCTTTCCGCCGGCTTTCTCGATCTTGCCCACAGCAGTCCGGCTGAAGGCGTGCGCTTTTACGGTGAGTTTCTTTTCGATCTCGCCGGAGCCTAAGATCTTTACGGAGGCGCCCTTCTTTCTGACGATCCGCTTATTATATAGACTCTCGGGATCGATGGTCTCACCGCTCTTAAAGGTGCTTAAGCGATCCAAATTTACGACTTCGAACTCCTTTTTGAAGATGTTGGTAAAGCCGGGAAGGTGAGAAAGTCTTCTCTGGATCGGATTCTGACCGCCCTCAAAACCGAGCCTGGGCCCCCCGCCCGAGCGGGACTTCTGTCCTTTTTGACCGCGAGTGGATGTCTTACCATGACCGGAGCCTTCGCCCCTTCCAACTCTCTTCTCTTTCTTTGTAGACCCCTTGGCGGGGCTCAAGTTATGCAATTCCATTTACGTCTCCTCCAAAGCGAAAAAACTACTCGACCGTTTCGACCTCTAAGAGATGGGATACCTTATCTACCATGCCCCTAATCTCTAGAGTATCGCTGTGAACGACCACATCGCCGAGTCTTTTGAGACCCAAAGCCCTGATGGTCAACTTCTGCTTCTTGTTTCGCCCGATCGCGCTACCGACCTGCTTCAATTTAAGCTTAGCCAATTTTACTTACCTCCAACCTATCTCTTCGGGAGATTTGCCCCTTACCTCAGCTATCTCCTCAGATCTCTTGAGCTTCTTTAGGCCGTCGATGGTGGCACGGACCATGTTTATCGAGTTGCTGGAGCCAAGGGACTTGGCCAGGATATCCTTTATTCCGGCAAGTTCTAAGACCGCCCTGATGGGGCCGCCAGCGATGATGCCGGTTCCTTTAGCGGCCGGTTTCAAGAGGACACGGCCGGCTCCCGCCTCACCCATGATGGCGTGAGGAATGGTCGATTGGACCAAGGGGACTTTTATTAGGCTTTTCCTTCCGTTCTGGACAGCTTTGGAGACAGCGACGGGAATCTCTTTGCCCTTACCCATGCCGATGCCAACGTGTCCCTCGCGGTCGCCGACCACAACCAGGGCGCTCAAGCTGAACTTGCGGCCTCCCTTTAAGACTTTGGCCACCCTGTTTATGTAAACGACCTTGTCCTCCAAATTTAACTTATCCGGATCAATTCTAGCCACTAAATGTCCCCCTTCTTAAAATTTCAGACCGGCCTTTCGGCCGCCGTCGGCCAAGGATTTAACCTTGCCGTGATAGAGATAGCCACCGCGATCGAAGATAATCTCCTCTATACCCTTGTCTTTTGCTTTTTTGGCGGCGAGCATGCCGACCTCTTTGGCCACTTCGACGTTGTTGCCGCCGGATGGAAACTTCTCTTTTAACTCCTTATCCAGCGACGAGGCGCTGACCAGAGTAACTCCGTTCAAATCATCTATTATCTGAGCGTAGATATTCTTGTTGCTGCGAAAGACGCAGAGGCGCGGCTTATTCGGCGAGCCAACCACTCTCTTCCTTACGCTCCTATGCCTTCTTAGTCTTGCCAAAACCTTTTTGGCTGTCTTTGCCATCTTTTCCTCCAACAAAAACCGATTATTTAGAGGCCTTACCGGCCTTCCTTCTTATCTTCTCTCCGGCATACTTGATGCCTTTACCCTTGTAGGGTTCGGGTCCCCTGACCGCCCTGACTTTGGCGGCAAAATCGCCGAGTGCCTCGTTATCGATACCGCGAAGGATTATCTTAGTCGGGACGGGTATCTCTACCTCGATCCCCTTGGGAAGATCCATCATGACCGGATTGGAATAGCCGACCTGAAGCTCAAACCCTTCTCCCTTTACGGCCGCCCTATAGCCGACTCCGACTATCTCAAGCTGCTTCTCAAAACCGATTGAGACGCCCTTTATCATGTTGGCTATCAGACTTCTGGCCAGACCGTGGAAGGACCTATCCTCCCTGGAATCGCTCAAGCGCTCCACAACGATCTTGCCCTCTTCCTCACTGACCTTTATGCCTCCGGGCATCGACCTCTCAAGGCTCCCCTTGGGACCCTTGGCCGTAAATACCTTATTCTCAAACTTGTACTCAACGCCCGCCGGCAATTCTATGGGCATCTTACCTATCCTCGACATCTTAAAACCTCCGTCGCTCTCCTTTGACTTAAAACCGTCTACCAGACATAACAGATGACTTCGCCGCCGACGTTGGCGCTGGTCGCCTCGCGGTCAGTCAGTATCCCCTTGGGCGTGCTCAAGATGGCCACCCCAAGACCACCCAAGACCTTTGGTATGGAATCCTTCTTGGCATAGACCCTAAGACCCGGTTTGCTTATCCTCTTTATGCCGGTTATGGCCTTCCTCTGGTTCTTGGCGTATCTGAGCGATATCTCGATAAAATCGATACCGCCTGCCCTCTTGCTTTTGAAGCCGTTTATATAGCCCTGATCCTTTAGGACCCTGGCTATCTCGAGCTTTACCTTTGAAGACGGTATATCGACCGTATCGTGATTGGCCCGGCTTGCGTTGCGTATCCTGGTCAGCATATCAGCAATAGGATCCGTCATTGACATACGATTTCCTCCCTCAAACTATCAAATACTTTATCTACCAGCTTGCTTTCTTGAGACCCGGGATCTCTCCCTTGTGGGCCAATTCTCTCAAGCAGACTCTACAGAGTTTGAATTTGCGAAAGTAGCCTCTTGGCCGCCCGCAGCGGACGCACCTGTTGTAGCCGCGAACCTCAAACTTTGGCTCTCTCTTCTGTTTTACGATAAGTGATCTCTTTGCCAACTAAAGCCTCCTAGTCTTAAAAATGCTGCTTATTTTCCGCTCTTCTTGAAAGGAAAACCTAATGATTTAAGGAGCGCCATGCCCGCCGCATCATCCTTTGCGGTCGTCACTATGGTTATATCCATGCCCCTGATCTTATCTATCTTGTCATAATCGACCTCGGGAAAGATTAGTTGCTCATCGACGCCGAAGGTATAGTTGCCCTGCCCGTCGAAAGACTTGGTCGAAAGACCGCGAAAATCGCGGATTCTAGGAAGAGCGAGACTTAAGAGACGATCCAAGAACTCATACATACGGCTGCCGCGCAAAGTCACCTTGCAACCAATCGGGTTGCCCGCCCTCACCTTGAAGTTGGCGATCGATTTTTTGGCTTTGATGATGACCGGCTTCTGACCGGTTATGGTGGATAGATCGGCCACTATGTACTCGAGAGACTTGGGATTTTGGATCGCTTCCCCGGCTCCCACATTGACAACGATCTTTTCAAGCCTTGGCACCTCCATCAGGTTCTTGAAGGAGAGCTCCTTCATCAAGCTCGGAACGATATCATTTATATAGACCTCTTTAAGCCTGGGCCCCGCTTGCGGGGTGGCCGTCTTTTTCTTTTTCGTTTTTGACGCAGGTGTTGCCTCAGCCAATTTTTCCTCCTAAATATAACTTAAATAACTATTTATCTATGTCTTGCCTGCATTTCTTGCAGACCCTGACTTTGCCCTTCTCAAGTTGTTTCATGCTTACCCCGGTTATGGCATTACAGCTGGAGCAGACGATACGGACGTTTGACGCATGTATCGATCCCTCTTTCTCCAGGATGCTTCCTTGCGGGTTTGCTTGGGTCGGACGTGTGTGGCGCTTCATCATGTTGACGCCCTCCACGATGACCCTGCCCTTATCGGTGATGACCCTTAAGACCTTGCCCTTCTTGCCCCTGTCCTTGCCGGCTAAGATCGCTACCTTGTCTCCCTTTTTAACGTGCAGTTTAAGCATTTTATGATTCCTTTCCACCTATAATACCTCGGGGGCCAGAGAGACAATCTTCATGAAGTTCTTATCCCTAAGCTCCCTTGCAACCGGCCCAAATATTCTGGTCCCTCTGGGATTTTTGGCCGCGTCTATTATGACGGCCGCGTTATCATCAAACCTGATGTAAGAGCCGTCCGGCCTCCTTATCGGCTTGGTCGTCCTGACCACGACCGCTCTGACCACGTCGCTCTTTTTGACCGCGCCGCCCGGGATGGCCTCTTTGACGGTCACGACGATGATATCGCCCACACTGGCGTACCTTCTTCTAGAGCCGCCGAGCACCTTGATGCAGAGCATCTCTTTGGCACCGGTATTATCGGCCGATCTTAGTCTGGTCTCTTGCTGTATCACTTGCGATCACTCCTCAAATGCGAGAACTACTTGGCTTTCTCTACGACCTGAACTACCCGCCACCGCTTGGTCCGGCTTATGGGGCGGGTCTCCATGATCTGGACAATATCCCCAACCGAACAGGAATTGCTCTCATCATGCGCCTTGAATTTGGTGGTCCTTCTGACCCTCTTCTTGTAGAGGGGGTGCTCGGTCAGCATCTCAACGGCGACGACAACCGTCTTCTCCATGCCATCGCTCACCACTCTGCCCGTTCTGGTCTTTCTCAAACCCCGCTCACTCATCTTGTCCTCCAGGCTCTATCCGTCATAATTATCCCAACGCTTCCTTCTTAAGCTCCCTCTCGCGATGGATCGTCTGAAGGCGAGCGATGTTCTTCTTTACCTCTTTTATCCTCATGTGATTCTCCAGCTGACCGGTTGCCAATTGAAACCTCAAATTGAAGAGCTCCGTCTTGGTCTCCTTGAGCTTCTCTTCAAGCTCCTGGTCGGATATGTTGATCAGATCTTTAACCTTCATGAGCTTCACCACCAACGGTATGCTTGATAACCCTGGTCTTAACCGGCAATTTATGGGAAGCCAGCCTCAATGCCTCTCTGGCTACCGGGTCGCTAACGCCCGCTATCTCAAACATTATCCTGCCGGGCTTGACGACGGCCACCCAATGCTCGGGCGAACCCTTGCCGCTACCCATCCTGGTTTCGGCCGGCTTCTCGGTGACCGGCTTGTCGGGGAAGATATTTATCCAGACCTTTCCGCCCCTCTTCATGTGCCTGGTCATAGCGATACGAGCCGCCTCTATCTGCCTATTGGTAATCCAGCCCGGCTCCAACGATTGCAGGCCGTACTCTCCGAAATTCATGACGGTCCCGCCCTTGGCCTTGCCGGTCATCCTGCCCCTGTGAACTTTTCTATGTTTAACTCTCTTGGGTAGAAGCATTACTCTTTTGCCTCCCCTTCAGCCTTCTTTTCAACCTTAGCCTTCTTCGCGGCCGCCTTGGTTGCCGGCTTTTCTGCTTCTTCCTCTTTTTCCGCCTTTTTTGCAGGCTTTTCTGCTTTTTCCGTCTTTGCGGTGGGCTTTTCTGGTTTTACGGCTGGTTTTGCGACCGTCTTGGTCTTGGGTTTCTCCGCTTTCTCAGCCGCTTTTGCGGCGGTTTTCCTCGGTTTTGCCGCTTCCTCTTCGCTTCCCACCTCAACCTCTTTGATCGCTTCGGGAGCCTTGGCTTCTTCTTTGACCTCTTCCTTGGTCTCCTCTTTAACCTCTACGGAAACGGGCGGAGTGACCGAGATCTTCTTTTCGACAATCACGTCTTCCGCCTCAATCTCAGGAATCTCGATCGTGGGCTTGGGCTGCTCCAAGATGTCGCCCTTATAGATCCAGACCTTCACTCCGATGACCCCAAAGATGGTGCTGGCCACGGCGAATCCGTACTGGATATCCGCCCTCAAAGTATGAAGGGGCACCCTGCCTTCACGATACCATTCGGTCCTGGCCATCTCTGAGCCGCCAAGGCGACCGGCGCAATTGACCCTAACGCCTTTGGCTCCGCTCTTTAGAGCTGAGGTTACCGCCCTCTTCATGGCCCTTCTAAAAGAGACTCTGGCTTCGAGTTGCTCTGCGATGCTCTGGGCAACCAGATTGGCATCGAGCTCGGGCTGCTTGATCTCCTGGATATTTATCTGAACCTTATCTCCGGTTATCTTCTCGAGTTCTCCCCTTAAGATATCAACCTCGGCGCCGCGTTTGCCGATGACGATTCCGGGACGAGCGGTGAATATATCGACCTTGACCCGATCTCTGGCTCTCTCGATTTCGACCTTGGAGATGCCTGCCCTCTTCAGTTTGCCCGTTATGAATTTGCGGATCTTGATATCCTTCTCAAGGAAATCGCCATACTCCTTGGTAGCAAACCACCTCGATTTCCAATCGTAGATTATGCCGAGCCTAAACCCGTTGGGGTTAACCTTTTGACCCACGCTTAAGCGCCCTCCTCTTTGCTGACGACCACCATTATATGGCAAGTCCTCTTATTTATCCTGCTCGCCCTACCTCTGGCCCTTGGGCGAAATCTTTTTAGGGTCGGTCCCTCGTTGACGAAGGCCTCCGAAATGAATAAGGACCCCTTTAGCCCCATATTATTCTCGGCGTTTGCCTTGGCCGAGGCGACTACTTTGCCCACGTCCTTTGCGGCCGCCTTGGGGTTGAACTTTAGGATGGTAATGGCCTCTTCGACCTCTTTGCCCCTTATAAGGTCTATAACCAGACGAACCTTTCTGGCCGATATGCGAACGTGTCTGGCCTGGGCCTTGGCGCTCTTATTTTCCGATACTGCTTCAACTGCTTTTGCCACTTAAAACCTCCGAAGATCCTTGAAAATGATCACTATCTGACGCGGCTAGTTCTCTCGCTCTTGCCGCCACTATGACTTCTAAAGGTCCTGGTCAAAGCGAACTCGCCGAGCTTATGACCGACCATGCTCTCAGTGATATATGCTGGAACGTGCTTGCGGCCGTCATGGACGGCGATGGTATGGCCAACCATTTCCGGGGTGACCGTCGAGCTCCTAGACCAGGTCTTGACGACCCGCTTCTCGTTCTTCTTGTTCATGAGCTCTATCTTCTTTTCCAGTTTTGCTTCGACGAATGGACCTTTCTTAATCGACCTGCTCATAAATTCCTCCGCTTTGCTAAAAATCTAAGACTATTTGGTCCTTCTTCTGACTATATATTGATCCGAGGGCTTCTTGCCCCTCGTCCTATATCCTATCGTCGGCTTGCCCCAGGGTGTGCTGGGCAGATGCCCCTTGGACTTGCCCTCGCCGCCGCCGTGCGGGTGATCGACTGGGTTCATGACCGTACCCCTGACCGTCGGCCTCTTGCCTTTCCAGCGGTTGCGTCCGGCTTTGCCGATCGAGATTATTTCGTGATCAACGTTACCGACTTGACCGATGGTGGCCTTGCAATTTATGTGAATCAGCCTGGCTTCGCCCGAGACCATCTTGACTTGAGCGTAATCCCCCTCTTTGGCGACTAATTGGACGGCGGCTCCGGCCGAGCGGGCGATCTGTCCCCCTTTTAAGGGTTTGAGCTCAATATTATGAATGAACGTACCGAGCGGTATATTCTTAAGGGGTAGAGCGTTGCCCGGCTTGATATCGGCCTCGGGTCCGGAGACGACCTCGTCTCCGACTTTCAGACCAACCGGAGCCAAGATATATCTCTTCTCGCCATCGGCGTAATGGAGCAAGGCGATCCTGGCCGAACGGTTGGGATCGTACTCGATCTGGGCCACTTTGGCCTCGATGCCGTCCTTATCCCTTTTGAAGTCGACCATGCGATATTTTCTCTTGTGTCCACCGCCGATATGACGGGTGGTTATGCGGCCGTAGACGTTTCTGCCTCCGGTCTTCGATATCGACTTGGTAAGACTCTTCTCCGGCTTGTCCGTGGTTATGTCGGCAAAATCCGATATGGTTACAAATCTTCTACCTGGTGAAGTTGGCTTTACTCTTTTGATGCCCAACGCTATCTCTCCATTTCTAGGATCAACTTAAATGCTATTTACCCTCGAAGAACTCGATCTTGTCGCCCTTCTTCAGAGTGACTATGGCCTTCTTGATATCTTTCCTGCGGCCAGAGGTGCGACCCTGTCTCTTCAGCTTACCCTTGACAGACATGGTGTTGACCTTGGTCACGTTGACCTTGAACATCTCCTCGACGGCCTTCTTTATCTCTATCTTCCTCGCATCAGGATGGACTTCGAAAGTATATTTACCCTGCTCAATCAACTCATAGCTCTTCTCTGAGACTATCGGTTTGATGATTATGCTGGTCGCTTCCATCAGCCTAGCACCTCCGTTATCTTACCCAAAGCCGCCTCGGTAAGAAGCAGGGCTTCATTATTCAAGGCATCGTAGACGTTGAGCTGAGCGGCCTCGATGCTCTTTACGCTCGGAATGTTTCTCATCGATTTTTGGGTATTGACATCATCTGCCGCAACGACCACCGTGACCTTCTTGGGGGCTCCAAGCTTGCTCAATATGGAAACCACTTCCTTGGTCTTCGGCTCGGTCATGGCAAAATCCTTGACCACCATTATCTTGGCATCCTTGGCCTTCATCGAGAGGACCGATTTTAGGGCCAGCCTCCTCGCCTTCTTTGGCATATCGAAGGAGAAGTCGCGCGGGCTCGGACCAAAGACGCTGCCGCCGCCCTTCCAGAGCGGAGAGCGGATGCTTCCGGCCCTCGCTCGGCCCGTGCCCTTTTGCCTCCAAGGCTTGACGCCGCCGCCGCGCACTTCGCTACGGGTCTTGGTCGAAGCATTGCCTCCCCTCGCCTTGGCGAGATGGAGCTTTACCGCCTGATGGACCAGGGACTCCACTATTTTGGAATCGAATATATTCGGATCCAATTCGACTTCGCCGACTATCTTGCCGTCTCGATCATGGACCGGTAACTTAAGCATGATCTTTATCTCCTTATCCTCTGGCCTTAACAGCGTTTTTGATCAGAACAAGACTCCCATTGGCACCGGGAACACTGCCCTTTAGCAGCAAGAGATTTCTATCCTTATCCACCCTAACTACCTCGACATTCTGAACGGTTACTCTATCTCCGCCCATGCGCCCCGGAAGCTTCCTTCCCTTAAAGACGCGCGAAGGGGTGGCGCACATACCGATCGAACCGGGCGCCCGATGAAAGTGGGACCCGTGAGAGGCGGGGCCGCCCCTAAAGTTCCATCTCTTGACCACACCGGCAAACCCCTTGCCCTTGGAGATGCCGACCACATCGGTCTTATCTCCCTCGGCAAATATCTCGACCGATATGGCCTGGCCCGTCTCATACTTATCCTTCTCCGTAAGGCGGAGCTCAACCAGATCTTTTAAGTAATCGACTCCGGCCTTATTGAAGTGACCCTTCTGGGGAGACTTCTTGGCCTTCTCTTTAACGCTGCCCCTACCTATCTGGATGGCGTCGTAGCCGTCGGTTTTGACCGTCTTCACTTGACAGACCACGCAGGGCTCCGCCTCGATGACGGTGACCGTTACGGCTTTGCCGCCTTCCCCGAAGACCTGGGTCATTCCCACTTTTTTTCCTAAAATTCCCTTAGACATCTTAGCAACCTCGCACTCTATGAGCTAACGCTTGGACATTAAAGCTTAATCTCGATATCGACACCGGCTGGAAGATCCAGCCTCATCAGAGAATCAACCGTCTTGGGAGACGGCTCGATTATGTCGATCAACCTCTTGTGCGTATGAATCTCGAAATGCTCCCTCGAATCCTTGTTTGCGTGCGGAGAACGTATTACACAATAGAGATTCTTCTCGGTGGGCAGAGGGATTGGTCCGGAAATCGTCGCTCCCGTCCTTTTAACGGTCTCCACTATTTTTTTTGCGGATTGATCGACGATCTCGTGATCGAACGCCTTCAATCTTATCCTGATCTTATGGTTGGCCATTCTTCCTCCCTGGACAAAGCCCTTAAGCCATACAGATGTTGTAAGCCTAAAATTTTATACCTTACTTATTTATCTTGGTTATCCTTCCGGCCCCGACTGTCCTTCCGCCTTCACGGATGGCGAAGCGCAAGCCCTCTTCCATGGCGATCGGAGTGATCAGTTCCACATCGAGTTCGATGTTGTCTCCGGGCATGACCATCTCGGTTCCTTGGGGAAGGATGGTGATGCCGGTCACATCGGTCGTTCTGAAATAGAACTGGGGACGATAGCCCGGGAAGAAGGGGGTGTGACGGCCGCCCTCCTCTTTGGTTAGGACGTAGACCTGGGCCTTGAAGTGGGTGTGGGGGGTGATGCTGGCTGGCTTGGCCAGAACTTGACCCCTTTCGATCTCTTGACGGGTCACGCCGCGGAGCAGGGCTCCCACGTTATCTCCGGCCTGGGCCTCATCCAAGAGCTTTCTAAACATCTCGACGCCGGTGATGATGGTCTTTTTGGTCTCATCCTTCATGCCGATGATCTCGACCTCGTCTCCGACTTTGATCTTGCCCCTCTCGACCCGGCCGGTGGCCACGGTGCCTCGTCCGGTGATGGTAAAGACGTCTTCCACGCTCATCAAGAAG
>JASEGU010000018.1 GCA_030017835.1 Actinomycetota bacterium
TGGAGATCTCGATTACTTTGGCCTCTACCTCTGGGTCGGTCTTAGAAGGCACGGTATTGGGGATGGGCGGCTTGTCCAAAAGACCTTCGAAGCCGTGAACCTGAAAACTCCTCTTGATCTCGTAAAATTGAGTTCTGGAGTAGCCCATGATCCGGCAGGCTTCGCTAACGTTTTTCAATTTCTCTGCCAGCTCTAGCATTGAGAGCTTCCTTTGTGCTACTTTTTCTTTGGCGGTCATTTGTTCCTCCTTTGAGTAAGTGTTTTTACTAAAACTATCTTATCCCAAAGGGGCAAGTGGCCGCCTCTTCAAAACCACTAGATGTCAGGTAAGCTGTTGACTAGTACATCTTGGGCAAAGGCTTCACATCCGAGCAATAGAACGATACCTTCTGAGAGAGAAAACCTTAAGGGCGGCAGAAAGAAACCGTCCATTATCTTGTAGCCACCTTCACAAAAGATCGGAATTCCCGCTGCTTTTAAAGCATTAAGGTCACGGTAGACATGGCGCTCGCAAATTTCAAGACGCTCTGCAAGAACGCTGGCCTTATGGTCACCACCCGATTGAAGGATGGTGATAAGATGAATTAGACGCTGTATCTGCCCCACTTTGTTCATAGAATAGATATTCTAGTGATATGACCACATGTCCTGCTAACATAAGTAAAGATGATGAGTTTGGGCAGTATTTCCTGTCACAATCTGTAATTTTGCTTGCAAAACAGTATCGATACTGATATCGTAAAACAAAATCGATAAATGGAGGTTTTTGTATGCAATCGGTAACTTTATCACCTAAATATCAAATAGTCATACCCAAATCGGTCAGAAAAGCGCTGGGGCTTCGCCCCGGCCAAAAAATTCAGGTGATTGAGCATGCGGGGCGTATTGAGCTCCTCCCCGAACGCGATATCAAAGAACTTCGCGGCTTTCTTGAGGGCATAAATACCGATTTTGAGCGCGAGGAAGATAGAGCATGAACATCATCGACTCATCAGGTTGGCTAACATACTTTGCAGACGCACCTAACGCCGAGCACTTCTTGATCCCGCTTGATGATCCCGATTCGCTAGTCGTGCCCACCATAACCATCTTTGAGGTCTTCAAGGTGGTTCTTAGGGAATGCGATGAAAACAAGGCTCTTCAAGCAATTGCTGCAATGCAAAAAGGGATGTTGGTGGCGCTCGGCGCAGAATTAGCGGCTACGGCCGCGAAGGTGAGCTTGGAGCAAAACCTTCCGATGGCCGACAGCATCATCCTTGCAACAGCAAAGCAGTTCGATGCCACCATCTGGACTGAGGACTCGGATTTTAGGAGTTTGCCCAATGTGAGGTACTTTCCCAAGAGATAAGTGGCTAAAACGCCGGTCTCCAGTCTCTAGACATCACGCGTGAGTTATAGAAGTCTATCGCAAAATTCTTCTCAATCAGATCCCTGTTTGGATCATCCTCGTCGATATCATCCATCTTCTCTTCCATGAATTCCTTATATTTTTCAATCTCCTCAAGGTGATCCTCATAATCTTCCATCTCATCGAAATCTTCGTCCTCAAGCTCATCTTCCAGCTTTTGAAGATTGGTGACATATTGGTCGTTTCTTAAAGCATCAGAATCGTTGTGATAGCTTTCAGCCAAAACGCTTTGACTAAAAACGATAGTGAAAAGCATAGCTAGGGCAATTATTCTTACTCCTAAAGCCCTCATGCTTTGCATTCTCCTTTTTCTGTTTTATTTTACGCTAAACTAATCCTGCTACCCCGCCAGGGGCGGGCAGGCCTCTGAATAGTTTTAGTTTTTCAGCCATAGCGGGCAAGGCGAACTTGCGCTATCTGGGGGTAGCTCTTTTTTTTCACTATCTACGTTCCACCTCCTTTAAGCGTTAAATAGGATGATATATGTCAATAAAATACGGAATACATTATTTCATTTCATAAATATCAGGCCCCCTAAATTTTGTCAAGAGGTTTTATATGATTTTTTTGAAATTAATAATTCTTATAATTTTAGATGCGGATTGAAAAAGATGATAAGAGTAAAACCGTGATTAAACTCAGATAATCTCGCCGGAGTATACGGTTTCAATTGTTCCATTGGATAGCCCAATCAGTAAACCACCAAGCTCATCGAAGCCTAGCGCCTGGCCGCTTACCTTTTTTGACCCGCTCACAGCCGTTACCGTTTGGCCCAGGGTGGCCGAGACCGCCTTTAGCTCATCCAATATGGCCAGATACTCTCCTTTGAGAAAGCGGGCGTAGGTAAGGTCTATTTCATCCAGGATCGCCCTCAAAAGACGCGCCCTATCAACCTTTGCCCCCATCTCGTCCATCAAGGTCGTCGCCTTGCCTTCAAGCTCGCTGGGAAGATAAGATGCGCTAAGGTTGACGTTTATCCCGATGCCGATGACCAGAAAGGAGACCCGCTCGAGTTCGGCCCCCATCTCTGTTAAGATGCCGGCCACCTTTCTGCCGTTTACCAGAATATCGTTTGGCCATTTAACCATCGCCTCCAGACCGGCGGCCTTACCTATGGCCAAAGCCACGGCCAGCGTCGTCATCGGGGTAAATTTTGCGGCCTCATTTACGCTTATCTTGGGACGCGCGATAAGCGAGATCCAGATGCCGCCCTCTGGCGAGTGCCAAGTGCGCCCCAGACGCCCCTTGCCCCCTGTCTGTGTCTCGGCAACGATGAGCGTCCCGTGGGCCGCCCCGTCGAGAGCATATCTTTTGGCCGCCAGGTTGGTCGAAGCGATCTTATCGAAATGATGAACCACATGGCCGAAAGATTCGGGCGGCCTTGGTCCGATCTCGGAGGCAAGCAATTTTTCGGTCACAGAAAGGAGGCGGTAACCCACCCCCGGAGCGGCCTCAATCGAGTAGCCATCTTCCTTTAAGGATTGCACGCCTTTCCAGACGGCCGTGCGCGAGACGTTTAAAGCAGCCGATATCGACTGGCCCGAGACGAAACCGCCATCTGCCTTCTTTAAGATAGTAAGGAGGCCCTCCTTCGATGACATCTATCTCCCCCCTCTGGCTCGCTTGATGAAGAGAGCCGCCAGGAATATCAGGCCCAAGATGATGAGAACTCCCCAACCAAGGCCGCCCACGATCTTGGTGAGCAAGTCCAGATTTTCGGCAAAATAAAACCCAAGCAGAATGACCAGGCTCGTCCAAATGATGACGGCGGAGATGGTGTAGGCGATGAACCTTGGGTAGCTCATCTTGGAGGCGCCGGCGAGCGGCGAGATGAAGACGCGCACCCCGGCCGCAAAGCGGCCGAAAAATACGGTCGAAGGGCCGTACCTGTCAAAGTACTCCTCGGCCTGGGTAAGCTTTCCTTCCAAAAAATTAAACCGGCTGGCGAGCCTTTCAATGAGCGGACGGCCGCCTCGATAGCCTATCAGATAGCCGACCATGTTGCCTAGGATTGAGGCGACTTGTGCAATAATCATCAGATAGACTAGCTGGAAGTGGCCGAAAGAGGCCATAAAGCCCGCAAGGAGAAGAACGGTGTCTCCCGGCAGGATGAGGCCAATGAAGAGAACATTTTCAAAGAAAAGAAAGAGGAAGGTTATCCAGTAGCCGTAGCGCAAAAATAGGTCGATCAGTGCTTTCATTCTGCCCCTTTCGTTGGGCTTCCCCTTATTGAAATCTTCTATTTCAGGATGAGATCCAGAGAGATGGCGAGCGGCACGGCCGCCTGAGTGATGGCCGAGGTCGATATCCTGTCCACTCCGCTCTTCGCATATTCTTCAATGTTACTCAAGTTTATCCCACCCGAAGCTTCGAGGATGGCCCGTCCGTGGGCCACTTTGACCGCCTCCATAACCTCACTTGGTGTCATGTTATCGAGCATGATGATATCCGCCCCAGCTTCCAAGGCCTCCTTGACCATCTCCAGACTTTCGGTCTCCACCTCAACGGCCATATCGGGATGGGCCTCCTTGGCTCGCCTCACGGCAACCGTTAAATCACCTGCCGCTTTGATGTGGTTATCCTTGATCAGAATGGCATCATAGAGGCCCATCCGGTGGTTTACTCCGCCGCCGCAGCGCACGGCGTACTTCTCAAGCGCTCTTAGGCAAGGGGTGGTCTTTCTGGTATCGAGTATCTCAGCCTTAAATGGCTTGGCCTTTTCGACGAATTTTGAGGTCGCGGTGGCGATGCCTGAGAGATGCTGCAAAAAATTTAAGGCCGTCCGCTCGGCCTTAAGAATCGAGGCGGCCTCGCCATGAACCTCGATTATGATATCGCCCGCCTCGATATGCTCGCCATCTTCGAAATTGGCTAAAAAGGTTAAGCTCTCATCGACCGCCTTGAAGGCGAACTGGGCAACAGCCAATCCGGCGAGGATGCCGTCGCTTTCGGCCAAAAAGAGACCTCTTGCGCTCACCTTTTCGACAAGAACGGCCGAAGTAGTGATGTCGCCGCGCTCCCCAAGGTCTTCGGCCAGAGCCGATAGAACCGCTCTTTTCATCTCATCTATCGGCAGCGAAGTCATCCTCTTCTCCTTGCGCTAAGATAAAATTGTAAGCCTCGCTTCCCCGGCTAAACTCTATGTGCCCCCGCCAGTCGTCGCTTGGAAGGGGAAGATCTCTGCGAAAGTGAGCTCCCCGGCTCTCCTTCCTGGTAAGGGCCGCCTCGGTTATAAGGATCGAGACGGTCAGCATATTCTGAAGCTCAAAGCCTCGAATATCACCCAAAGCGACGTCGAATATGTGGCTCATCTCCTTCAGTTTGGCCTGGGCCGATTTTAAGCCCGCTTCGTCCCTTGCCACCCCGACGAAAGATGTCATCGTCTCCTTGAGTTCATTCTGAAGCTTATCAAGATCGAGGCCGCCTTGCGCCTTGGGCCGAGTGGATACCACCTGAATATCATCGTCGATTTCGACCCCCAATATTTCATCCTTGACCGCGTCGCAGACCCGGCGGCTGAAGACTAGCCCCTCAAGTAGGGAGTTGCTGGCTAAGCGGTTGGCCCCGTGGATCCTGGTACAAGCCACTTCTCCGGCCGCATAGAGACCCTTTAGACTGCTGCGGCAAAAGGTATCGGTCATGACTCCCCCCATGGTGTAATGGGCGGCCGGAGAGACTGGTATCAGATCCTCGGCCAGGTTGTAGCCGCTCTCCAAGCAGGTCTGCCAGATAAGCGGAAACCTCTCTTTGAGTTTGGCGGCCAGGATATGTCTGGCGTCAAGGTAAGTGTGCGTCCCAAGTTTTCCGGTCTTCTCCTCAAGCTCGCTCGAAACCTTAACCATCTGGCGGGCAACAATATCTCTTGGAGCAAGCTCGGCCAAGGGGTGGACCCCAAGCATGAAGCGACTTCCTTGGCTATCCACCAAATGGGCTCCTTCACCCCGCAGGGCTTCGGTTATCAGAAACCTTGGACTCTTCTTATGATCCAAGGCGGTCGGGTGAAATTGGATGAACTCCAGATCGGCGATGGCCGCTCCCGCTCGAAAGGCCATGGCTATGCCGTCTCCGGTCGCTACTTTGGGGCTGGTGGTTATCTTGTAGACCTGGCCCGATCCGCCGGAAGCTAAAAGGACGGCTTTGGCTTGGTGGAAGATTAGTTCACCGCTTGCCGGGCTGAGCGCCAGCGCCCCAATCACCCGCTCTCCCTGAGTCAGAAGATCCAAGACGAAGATATCTTCCTCCATCAGAAGACCGGAGCAGAGCTTGACCTTCTCAACTAATGTCGTAAGAATCTCGCTTCCGGTCGAGTCGCCGGAGTGGAGTATGCGCGAAAGCGAATGACCACCTTCAAGACCCAAGTCTATCTCGCCACTTAGAGCCCGGTCGAAATCGACGCCCAAAGATATCAGATCCTCAATAGCGCCTCTCGCCTCGCCCGCCAGAACTCTCACGGCCTCCGGATCACATAGACCCGCGCCGGCCCTCATCGTATCCTCGTAGTGGAGGCGCGGGGAATCCTTCTCACCGAGGGCTGTGGCCACTCCGCCCTGAGCATACCAGGTGGCGGTCTCCTTGAATTTGCTTTTGGTCAAGATGGTGACCTTAAGATCGCCGCAGCACCTGATGGCGGCAGTTAAGCCAGCTATCCCGCTTCCGATAATCAGAAGATCGGACTGACTGCGCCTTGCGGCGGCCGTATCGAAGCTTCCAAGATATCTTGGTATCTTATTAAAAATATCGCTCAATTTGAGACTTCGCTCTCTTTTTTCATTTAAGAGGATAGCAGCCGAAACCGATCAACAGTTATCGAAGGGGGCGGTGTAGTCGCCCGCACTTATCAATCTGTTATCCGCGCTCACGTGGACTATCTTTGGAACGAACGACTTCGCTTTTGGCTCATCCATGATAGCGTAGGTAAGGACGATGATGATGTCTCCCTTGTGCATCAGGCGGGCGGCCGCTCCATTGATGCAGACGACGCCGCTGCCGCGCTCTCCGCTGATGGCATAGGTCTCCAGCCGCAAACCGTTAGTCACGTTAACCACCTGGACCTTCTCGTGATTTATGATGTCGGCAGCCTCCAAAAGCGCCTCATCTATGGTTATGCTGCCCGGATAATCGAGATTGGCCTCGGTCACAGTCGCCCTATGAATCTTGCTCTTAAGAAGCGTTCTAAACAATTCCCTTCACCCGCTTTAAAGTATTTCGATGTTATCTATGAGGCGCGCTTTACCGATTCTGGCAGCAAGGGCCATCAGTGCGCCCCCGGTGGCATCATTCTTGGGCTCAAGAGAGATGTTATCACAGATGGTTATGTATTCTAAATCAATCAGCTCTTCTTTTTCAATAATCGATTTGGCCATTTCGATGAGTCTTTTTGGATCGCGCTCTCCCCGCTCGGCCGCCCGCTTCGCCGCCATAAGGGCCCGGCTCAAGGAGGCGGCCGCCCTTCTCTCATCCCCGTTTAAATACTTATTTCTCGAGCTCATGGCCAGCCCGTCCTCTTCGCGCACGATCTCAAGAGCGATCACTTCAGTTGCAAGATTCAATTCATTAGCCATCTTCTTTATCAGGGTAAGCTGCTGATAATCCTTCTTGCCGAAGTAGGCCCCATCCGGCCCCACGATGCCAAAGAGCTTGAGAACGACGGTGAGCACCCCCTTAAAATGATTGGGCCGGCTCGCTCCGCAGAGAAGGCTTGCCAGCGGGCCAATATCGACGTAGGTCGAAAAACCCGGCGGGTAGATCTCATCTGCGGCCGGGGTAAAGAGATAATCGACCCCAACAGATTCCGCAAGCTCAATGTCCTTTTTTAAGTCTCTCGGATATGAATCCAAATCCTCATTTGGACCGAATTGAGTCGGATTTACGAAGATGCTGACGACAACGATATCGTTCTCTAACTCGGCCTCTCGCATAAGGGAGAGATGCCCCTCGTGAAAGTAACCCATGGTCGCAACGAAGCCTATGCTGCGCCCCTGGTTTCTCTCCTCTTTGAGGGCGGTTTTAAGCTCTGCGATACTTTTGATTACCTTCAAAATTACCTCTCTTGTCTAAACTAGTCTTTATGTATGCACACGAGACAAGCGCTTCGAGGAGGCGGCGGCTTAAGGTTTTGAAGCATTTACAAATTGGTTGGCCGCAGCTCCCTATAATAATTTGCTCCAGATCTTCAAACGTCAAGGTCGCTGGCCCCAAGCCCCTATTTGAACTCATGCTCGGGGCCGGGAAATTTGCCCTCTTTGACCTCTTTTACGTAATCCTCAAAAGCCCGCCTCATCTCGGCCCCCACCGCCCCAAAGCGCTTGACAAACTTGGGAGTGAACTTGTCGAAGGTTCCGATCAGATCAGGGGTGACCAAGACTTGCCCGTCGCAAGTGGGTCCAGCCCCGATGCCGATGGTTGGAATCATCACCTTCTCGGTTATCACGCTCGCGAGCTCGCTTGGGATGCATTCCAAGACGATGGCAAAGGCCCCGGCCTCCTCTAGGGCCTTGGCATCCTTTATGATCCTCTCTTTTGCCTTCTCCTCGCGCCCCTGCACTTTGTAGCCGCCGAACTGGTTGACCGATTGGGGGGTAAGACCCAGGTGACCCATGACCGGAATCCCGATCGAGGTCATCCTGTCCACCTTCTCGGCCACCACCTTGCCTCCCTCTAGCTTTACCGCCTGAGCCCCCGCTTCGGAGAGGAATCTGGCCGCGTTTTTTAAGGCCTCATCGACGGAGGCCTGGTATGACATGAAGGGCATATCGCCGACTATCAAAGCCGACTCTGCCCCCCTGGCTACCGCCTTGGTGTGGTGAATCATGTCGTCCATGGTGACCGAGAGCGTCGAGTCGTGGCCCAAAATGACCATGCCCAGCGAATCTCCGACCAGGATGACATCGACCCCGGCCGAATCGATTATCTGGGCCGATGGATAGTCGTAGGCGGTCAGCATGGTGATCTTTTCGCCGCGCGCCTTCATCTCGGCAAGACGGGTGATGGTGACCCTCTCTTTCATGATAGCTCCTTTTCAAATAGTTTTACCATTTCATTTGCCTTGTCATCCGTAATGCTCCCCTTCTTGAGCGCAATTGCTGCGGTGCGACGGCCAAGCGCGCCGTAGAGAAAAGCACTCTTAGGCCCCTTGGCCCGTAAAGCTTTAAGGTGTCCCTTTAAGGTATCGATGTCCCCCCTTGCGATCGGACCGGTCAGCGCCGCAATTGGGCCCATCTTCTTGATGTTGGCAAGCGTCCCTTCAAGGAGTGGCCAAAATATCATCTGACTATCAGACTCACTAAGGCCCGCGAGCTCATAGGTCTCTTTGGCCAGATCGATCAGGCAGACTAGATAATTTGAGACGATGCAGGCGGCCGCGTGATAGAGCGGTTTATCTTGATCGGCAACTATAACCGGAAGCCCCCCAAGAGCTGCCACTACCCTCATCAAAAATTCTTGCCCCTCTTTGGACGAGGCCGTAACGCCAAAATAGGTTCCACTAAAATCGACTATCGGCTCAGCCGCATCGGCAAAGGATCTGGTTGGGTGGAGGCTGCAAACCTCAGCCCCGGCTCGCCTTGCCGCATCGAGCACTTTTAAGGGGGTTGCCCCGCTAAGGTGCATTACCAGCTTTGCACTCTCAAAACCCCCGTTTTGGGCGATATAGTTACAGACCTCTTCGATCTGGCCATCCGGGGTGGCTATGATGATGATTTTGCCCAGTCTGGCCGCTTCGGCCATATCGCCAGTTACCAGCGCTTTTGGAAAAAGACGGGCCGCTCTCTCAAGAGAATCCTTGGCCCTGGCCGAGGCGGAAACTATTCTAAACCCCTTCTTTTGCAGGGCAAGACCGATAGAGATTCCCGCCCGGCCCGCTCCGATTATCGCTACCCTATTATCCAAATTGTGCCCCTCCCTACCGCAGGCGATCAAGCTCTAGCTGAAAAATGAAAAATCTCCTTTTGGACAGGCTAAAGGAGACGATTACCTTTGTTTTCCCGTCCCGGTCGCCAGGCGATCCAAGCGGTCTAACGAAAGATCTGGGATTCTTTTTGTTTCATTATAGCATCTCTTATCTCTTTTCAAGCTTCAATAACTCAAGTAAAATGACGATACTTTAAGTGCGCTCCATTTTGAGCTTTACGAAATAGCCAATTTGAAATGAGGTTTTAAAAGATGATACCGGAAAAGGGCGAGAAAGTTCACGTCATAATGAGAAGGCTCTTCGAGGGAGATATCCATCGCCATTTCATCGGCACCGTCATATCGGACGCCGTGGACGGAGCCGTCAGACTTCAAGATTACGTCTTCGTCTGGAACAGAACCTTCAACAAATTTGAAAGGCGCCCCGAGGAGAGGACAAGGGTCGTCTCTTTGAACGATGCCATAAACATTATAAACATCATTCCCTCTTCGGTCTTGATCGAAGACGTCCATTATGCCTCATCTGAAAGCGGCCATCTCATCATAACCGATGGGGCCGACTTCAAGATGGACGTCGATGAATTTCGATTCTCCAGCCGGGTCTGATCGGGCCCTATCCGCCGCGAAACAGAAGGATTAATCCTCCAGGCTGCCGACCAGCTCCGCCTCAGCGATTTGGTCATCTTTCAAAAAATCCTTAAGTGGCTGGCCGGAGGGGAGAAGGATATTTGGGGCAATCTCCAAGAGGGGAACGAGGACAAAGGCCCGCTCGCACATCAGGGGATGAGGGATGGTCAGATCGTCAGTGGTCATGGACTTATTTTCAAAGAGAAGGATATCGATATCTATCGTCCGCGGCCCCCACTTTATGAAGCGCTCCCTTTTAAGCAGATCTTCTATTAGGCCGAGAACGGCAAGAAGCTCTCTGGGACTAAGGCTCGTCTCGACTTCTGCGGCCATGTTGAAGAATTTGCGCTGGCCGGTCAGGCCGACGGGCTCGGTCTCATAAACCTGGGAAGAGCGCACAACCTCGATATCCTTATGCTTTCTAAGAAGCCTTATGGCCGCCCGAAGGTAGGCTTTGCGGTTTCCGATATTTGAGCCGAGCCCTAGATAGACTTGGGCCAATTTTGGTCTCCTCTTTTAGTTGTTAGTTATAAGTTTAGAGTCTTTTTTGATTATGCTCAATCATGGGTTCGAATAAACATTGATAAAACAACGTAAGAAGTTTTCTTAACTTATTTCTTGCTCGGCCAAGAAACGAAGCAAAAAATTATATAGCATATTAAAAATCTGGCGGCTGGCGGCTAATAGATCTCGCGGCGGTGGCCGACCCGCAAGATGACGATATCCTCGTCATCTAGGTCAAATATTACCCGATAGTCGCCTACCCGATACCGATACTGGCCTAACTTGTGATTTATCAGTTTGGTCGAATTTTCGAGTGGACAGGAGGCTAGTTTTTCAAGTGATTTCTTTAATCTGCGCCCAGCCACCACATCTAGTTTTCGAATATCTTTGACGGCCCTTTCGGTGTAGATGAGTCGAAAAGCCATTAAAGCTCCCCAAATACCTCATCATGGGCAAAGGTTCGACCGGCCTCGTAGTCGGCCCTGGCCTCCTTTATGCTTTCCAAATATTCAGGGCTTGCCAAAGCCATAAGATCTTCAAAAAAATCCAGATTAACCAGAGCGGAAACCGGGCGGCCCCTCTTGGTAACGAGCAGATAATCTTCACCCTCTGCCACTTCGCTTAAGACATCGCTCAGGTGCTCGCGAAGCACAGCCGCTTTTATGCTCTTAATCATACAAATCAACTCCTAATTCATTTGTACATTTCAAATTATATATTTAATATTGCTTTGTCAAGAGTGGCCTGTTAAGAACAAAATTTAAGTCGGTAGTTTCTAGTTGAAGCTTTTTGATTTTCTTTACCATATCATTTTTAGGTTACAAAATAGGGGGCTTAAGAAAATGTGCTGAAGCTGTCTGAGCCTCCCGACTTGTCGGAGGGCGAGTTCTGCAGGCACCTTAAGCACCCGTCATTTTGGAGCCGTTAAGAAAATGATCGGCCGTCCTTCTTTTGCTACTTTTCTTGAGAGCCAAGAAAAGTAGAAGAATAAGGTTTTAAGCTGAAAACAGCAGGCTGGTGGCTGAAAGCTACCCTCTCCCTACTAAGACATCGGTCATCTTGGCCACCCTTGCCATCTCCTTCACATCGTGAACGCGCACAATATCTGCGCCCTTGACGATGGAATAGGTGACGGTGGCCGCCGTTCCTTCCAGCCGATCGGTAACCTCCAGACCGAGAACCGTCCCGATGAAAGACTTTCTGGAGGTCCCGATCAGAACGGGAAATCCGAGGGTTTTGAAGTCGTCAAGTCTTCTAAGTATCTCCAAGTTGTGCTCGAGAGTCTTGCCAAATCCGATGCCCGGATCGATGATTATCTTATCCTCTTTGATTCCCGATTTAATCGCAAAAGCTATCCGCTCGGTAAAGAATGATATGATCTCATCGATGACCGATTTATATTTGGGGTCCTTCTGCATATCTCTGGGCGTTCCCAGCATATGCATGATGACAACGGCCGCTTTCGCCTCGGCCGCCACGCCTGCCATCCGCTCATCGGCCCGAAGACCACTGATATCGTTTATGATGACGGCTCCCGCTTTAAGAGCCTCCTCGGCCACTTTGGCCTTGTAGGTATCGATCGAAATGGGGATATTGAGCCGTCCGCTCAAGGCCTCTATCACCGGGGTAACCCTTGTAAGCTCATCGGCCAAGGTGGCCGGCTCGGCTCCCGGCCGGGAAGACTCGCCGCCGATGTCTATTATATCGGCCCCATCTTTCGTCATCCTTTCGGCGGCCCGAATGGCCAAATCCAGATTTAGATAGACACCGCCGTCAGAGAAGGAATCGGGGGTGACGTTCAAGATGCCCATCACCGCCGTTTTCTTCGCTGTACCGATTTCGAAGCCTTTACCCTTTATAAGGTGGCCCTCCATAACTACCCCTTTGACCGGATCAAGGTCAGGGCCTCATGACGCGAAGCCTCGTTGCTCCTAAATATGCCCCTTACAGCCGAGGTGACGGTGAGCGAGCCCGGCTTCTGGACGCCCCGCATGCTCATGCAGAGGTGTTCTGCCTCGATGATGACCAAAACCCCCAATGGGTCCAAGGCCTTCATCAGGCTATCGGCCACAGTGGTCGTCAGCCTCTCCTGGACCTGAGGACGCTTGGCCACGATATCGACCACCCTGGCGAGCTTGCTGATGCCGGTTATCTTGCCGCTCTCACCGGGGATATAGGCGACGTGAGCCCGCCCGATAAAGGGCATCAGATGATGCTCACAGACTGAATATAGGGGGATATCTTTGACCAAGACCATCTCGTCGTGGTCTTCGGAGAACATGACCTGGATTATTTCGGCCGGATCTTTTCCTAAGCCGCAGAATATCTCCTCGTACATGCGAGAGACCCGCTTAGGGGTGTCCGTAAGACCCTCGCGGTCAAGGTCTTCGCCGATGCCTTCCAAGATCAGACGAACGCCCTCTTCAACCTTCTTTCTATCCAAGAGACACCTCCAATTTTCTTAAAACTCATTAAGCCATATTATCCAGATTTTGCCAAAATATGAAAAGGCCACTTGATATATTCAAGTGGCCTTTAAAAAGCTCCTCTTATCAGCTTTCGGCCGGTCTGAGTTTGGCCGGTATGTCGATAACGCCCTTCTTGGGCTTAATCTTGGCGGGTCCGCCCCCGTCCTCTTTTGAGTCCTTTTTATCTTTAGGGCTGCTCTTCTTGAGCCTTTTCCCCTCAAGCAGGCTTAGGAGCTCCTCTTTCTCCAAGGTCTCCTTCTCTATCAAGGTCGCAGCTATCTTGTCCAGCTTCTTCCTGTGCTTGGTCAATATCTCCTTAGCCTTCTTATAGGATTCATCTATCATGCGCCTGATCTCTTTGTCTATCTCGTAGGCGATCTCGGGGCTGTAATCGGGATGGGAGGCAAAATCACGGCCCAGAAAGACCTGATCCTGCCTCTGACCCAGAGCCATCGGACCGAGCTTTTTGCTCATGCCGTATTCGCAGACCATTTTGCGTGCGAGTTTGGTCACCCGCTCCAAATCGTTCTGAGCGCCGGTTGTAACATCGCCAAAGAGCATCTCTTCGGCTACCCGGCCGCCTAGAATCATGGCCATGTCGTCCAAGAGCTCCGACCCGCTGATCAGATACTTGTCATCTGTCGGCAGGGTCAAAGTGTAGCCGAGAGCCCGGCCACGCGAGATTATCGATATCTTGTGAACCGGATCGGTATTGGGCAGCGTATGGGCGACCAGGGCGTGACCGGCCTCGTGATAGGCAATGATCTTCTTATCTTTCTCCCCCATGATGCGGGTCTTCTTCTCAGGTCCGGCGATGACCCGCTCGATGGCCTCCTCGAGCTCCCTCATCTCTATAGCCTTCTTGTTGTGGCGGGCGGCCAAAAGGGCCGCCTCATTGAACATATTGGCCAGATCGGCTCCGGTGAAACCGGGCGTCCTTCTGGCCAGTACGCTCAAATCTATATCCTTAGTCAATGGTTTGCCCTTGGCGTGAACCTTTAGTATCTCTTCGCGCCCCCTGATGTCGGGACGATCGACGACTATCTGGCGGTCGAAACGGCCCGGACGAAGCAGAGCCGGATCGAGGATGTCTGGGCGGTTGGTGGCCGCTATCAGTATCACGTTATCCTTCACATCGAAGCCGTCCATCTCGACTAAGAGCTGGTTTAAGGTCTGCTCCCGCTCGTCGTGGCCGCCGCCAAGGCCCGCTCCTCGGTGACGCCCCACGGCATCTATCTCATCCATGAAGATTATCGAGGGAGAGACGGCCTTGGCCTGCTCGAAGAGGTCGCGCACGCGCGAGGCGCCGACGCCGACGAACATCTCGACAAAATCTGAGCCGCTTATCGAGAAGAAGGGAACTTCGGCCTCACCGGCCACGGCCCGAGCCAGCAGCGTCTTTCCCGTTCCGGGCGGTCCAAAGAGCAGGACGCCCTTGGGAATCTTGGCCCCCATAGCGTGGAATTTGCCCGGCGCCTCCAGATACTCCTTGATCTCCTGCAATTCCTCGATGGCTTCATCGAGACCGGCCACATCCTTGAAGGTGACCTTGTTGTGCTCTTGGGTGAGTCTCTTTGCCCGGCTCTTGCCAAACGACATCACTCGGCTGCCACCCCCCTGCATCTGGTTGATCATGAATATCCAGACCCCGATTATCAGAATGAAGGGCAGAAGGTTTATCAGTATGAGCAGCCAAGTCGATTCCCTCTGGGGATCGACCTTGAAGGAGACCCCAGCCTCCTCAAGCCTGGCCGCAATATTATAATTCTCCTCATAATTCACCGTGAACTCTTTGCCATCTGTAAGCTTGCCTTGGATCACCTTGTCTTTGTTCTTTATCAAGACGGTATCTATCTCGCCGGCCGTGAGCTTGGCCGTGAAATCATTGAAGGCGAGATCGGTCGGCTTGGGCTGCGTGCCCATAAAGCTCTGGATCATAAATAGGACCAAAATAAGGATGAGGAAATAGAAGCCTGCACTTCTGATTATCCTGTTCAATCTATGCACTCCCTTTTTAAGTGGATTCTAGCGTAAAAAGACATGTTAACATATCCTTTGACTTGGGGCAATTTGACCTAGTCTTGCTCGCTCAGGCTCGGCTTCAAGAGGCGTATATCTCTAAGATTTCTATACTTCTCGTCGAAATCTAGACCATAGCCGACAATGAATTTATCGGGCACTTCAAAACCGCAGTAATCAATATCTATCGATGCCTTCCTTTCGACATCCTTCCTGAGCAGGGCGCAGATCTTCAGGCTAGCCGGCTTCCTCGAGAGCAGATTCCTTATCAGATACTTCAAGGTGAGGCCGCTATCTATGATGTCTTCGACTATCAAAACATCCTTGCCCTTAATATCGACGTCTATATCTTTGAGTATCCTGACCACCCCGGACGTCTTGGTTGACGATCCGTAACTGGAGACGGCCATGAAATCTATCTGAAGAGGGATGTCTATCTTGCGCACCAGATCTCCAATGAAGATGACGGCTCCCCTTAGGATGCCGACGAGCAGGAGATCTTTTTCCTTATAATCACCGGTTATCTTCTCCGCGAGCTCTTCTATCCGGCCCTCTATTTCATCGGCCGTTATTAATATCTCGCCTACCTCAGCCAGCATTCTGTCTTCCGCCCTTTTGTCCCTTTGGGATCGCCTCTATCCTTAGCATTCTCTTCGTATTATCGGTAATTTTGAAACGATCGTCCAACCGGAGGCCCACCACCCAGATTATCTCTCCGCCCGAAGTGACTATGGGAACCCTATCCCTTAAACGTCTGGCCAATTTGATATCGACGAAAAAGTCGGAAAGCTTCTTGAAGCCGGCCATGTTCAGAGGCCTGAACCTATCTCCAAAACGCCAATTCCTGATGACGAGGCTTTTCTCCAACAGGTCGGCGTCGAGGTGGGCCAAGGGGATCTCGCTTTTGGCCTTGCTCTCCTCTCTTGCGACGGCAAGTAGAGAAAGTGAGCCCTTGGCAAACTCAATTATACTACTCTTAAACTCAAAGTCTAAACCGGTGGCCAGAGCGCCATCCTCGGCTTTCAGCTCAAACTCCACTTTCTCTGCCGGGGCAAGAAGTCCTTTCTCGATTATGATGAGGTTTTCGCCCTCTTTCATGATGACCACGCCCCACGGAAGATCTCTTCTTAAAATCCCTTCCTTTAAATCAAACATCCCTTCGATGTGATCCTTTTCGATGGCTTTAAGATCGCCTTTGACCAGTTCGACGGCTAGGCGGATCACCCTCGAGCGGATTGGCTTTTTGAGCTCTTTAGCGGCGGCAAAGGGAAGTGCCGCCATCCCCTCGCTTAAAACTGCAAGCCTTTCGAACTCGATTTTAGCCAGTTCAGAAAGGAGGGCTTCGTCGCCCATGATGACCTCGATGTTGCCCAAAATCACCTCTTTTAGATTGGGATTATACGTCTCAAGAAGGGGGATCAGTTCGGCCCGCACCCGGTTCCTCAAGAAAGTCTGATCCAGATTGGAGAGGTCGAGCCTAAACCTTAATCCCCTCTCCTTAGCATAAGCCTCTATATCTCTCCTTAAGATTTCGATGAGGGGACGGATAAATATTCCCCGCTTAGGACCGATCGAGGAGAGCCCTTTAAGGCCGCTTCCCCGAATCAGGTTGATGAAGAAGGTCTCCACCCGGTCGTCGGCGCTGTGACCCAAGGCCACCTTTTGAGCGCCCATCTTCTGGGCCGCCTTGGTCATGAAATTATAGCGGACCTCCCTTGCCGCCTCCTCGATGGAGAGGCCCCTCTCTTTGGCAAAGGCGGCAACGTCGAACTCGCACGTCTCAATGGCAAGCCCCTTTCCCTTGGCTAAATCTTGGACAAACTTGGCATCGGCCTTTGATTCCTCCCCCCGCAGCATATGATCTAAGTGAAAGAGGCAAAGCTCGATGCCCAAATCGGCTTTTAGTTCTAGCAAGATATTTAAGAGTACGACCGAATCGACTCCGCCGCTGACGGCAACCATGACAAGATCGCCTGGCAAAATCATTTCAAAGCGCTCTATGGTCAAAAAGACTTTATCTTTGAGGCTCGATTGTAAGCTCTTCAAACCGACTCCCTTAACTGGCGTTATATAGACAAGGATAGATGAGTTTGGGCCGGATTTGAAGCCCGCATAGTTTGGCTCCCAGCCGCCAGACAAAATTTTAAAACCTTATGAAGAATGAGTTTTGAAAAGATCAAATAAACGAGCTTGCTAATCAAAAAATTTTGTTGAAATTTTTTTAAGGAAGCATTATGCTGATGTCGAAGAAGAAAGTAGCTGTTCTAAAAAATGCCCTTTTTTTGAAAGGAGCAAGCTATTGTCAAATGTTGTGGATCGCATTCTAAGCCACGACCCTTCCAACTAGCTTCGTAAGTTCGAT
>JASEGU010000019.1 GCA_030017835.1 Actinomycetota bacterium
AGCGGCAGAAGCCGTTGTGCGTAGTTAAGGTGTCAACAGAAACGGGGTAACTCCAACCCTTATGGCCCGATACTCTGCCTGATTGTTTGTGCAGTGACCAATACATTCTGAATGCTCATAAAGCAGCCGATTTTCATCATCACAAATTATGATACCGATTGCACCAGCGCCTGGATTGCCCTTCGAACTACCATCTGCATATAAAAGAACGTTGCTGAAAAACACTACCATCTCCTCGTTGAGCTAGAAAAACTAAATATTCTAAATAATCTTATGCCAACAATCAGAATTGTTCAATGAAAAAACAGAGGCCGACTTGCCCGCCAAAGCCCCCGCCGGAGGCGGGCAAGGGCGGACTTAGCTTTTACTATTTTTCTGAAGGAGGGCTAAGAAAAGTAGATCCCAAACCCCTTAAATATACCTATCCAAAACGCTCTGGTTTCTGAGTCTTTTCAGCCCCTCGATGATGGCTTTGGCCCGGACCTCGCCCACGCCTTCCACCTCATCCAAATTCTCTATGCTGGCATCGAGTATGGTCTGCAGATCGGAAAACTTTTTGACTATTTTGCTCGCGATGGTGAAGGGTAAGCGGGGTATCTGGCGGAGCATGCGGTAGCCCCTGGGGTGGACGACCGTGTCCAAGATGTTGACCGTATCGCCTTCGAAGCCGAGGATGCGGCAGATGTTGGCCAAATCCAGAAGGTCTTCGGGAGAGAGGTCTCCAAGTTCTTTGGCGGCCCGCTCGGCCCTTCGGCTATCTTTGGAGTAGTCTTTCAAGACCATGGCGTTGTTCTCTTCCACGTGGGCCATCAGCTCATCAAGCTGCATGCTAATCAAGCGTCCCTCGGACCCGAGCTCTGTTATATAGAGCTCAACCTCCTCGGCTGCCCGATTGACCATCTCGTATCTCTGAAGCAGGGTCGCGACCTCAGATAGAGTCACAAAGTCCTGAAATTCCAAGGAATTGAGCGTGGCCGAAACCTGGTTCAACCTGATCTTATACTTTTCCAGGGTCTGCAGGGCTTGATTGGCCTTGACCAGGAGCGAGCGGATATCTTCAAGGACATATTTGTAATTATCCCAGTAGAGGGAGATGACATCTCGCCTCTGCGAGATGGAGATAACCAAAGAATTCGTCTGCTTGGCCACTCTCTCGGCCGCTCGGTGACGCATGCCGGTCTCCTGTGTTGAGTATGAAGTATCCGGGTTTAGCTGTATATTTGCTGCAAGTATCTTATCGAGATCCTCGTCCATGATGATGGCTCCGTCCATCTTGGCGAGCTCAAAGAGCTTCTGGGCGTCGAAGGAGACGTCCATCTTGAAGCCGCCGTCGGATATCTTCTCGACGGCGGCAAGATCGCCGATGACGATGAGGGCTCCGGTCCGGGCACTTATGATCTGCTCCAGGGCCGCTCTGACCTCGGTTCCGGGGGCCACCCTTTTAAGCACTTCGATTAGTGATGCTTGTTTCTTCTTGACCAATTTAGCCTTCCAAAATGTAAATTATTATCCAACTTTAACGATTTACTTCAAAATATTCAAGGCCTCATCTATCGTTTTGACGGCTATGAGCTCGACCCCTTCGTTTGGAGCCGATTTTCTAGCCTTTTGACCGGGCATTATGACCCTTGTAAATCCGAGCCGAGCCGCCTCCTTGATCCGGTCATCCATCAGGGAGACGAACCTGACCTCGCCGGTCAAGCCCACCTCGCCGAAGGCAACCACATCCTCTGGTATAACCTTCTCCCGCTGCGAGGAGGCGACGGCCAGAGCCACGGCCAGATCGGTAGCCGGTTCGCTGAGTCGGATGCCGCCCGTCACGTTGGCAAAGACGTCCATCGCGCCGAGTTCCATGCCCATCCTCTTCTCTAGAACGGCCAGAACCAGCGAGAACCTGTTGAAATCGAGGCCAGTTGAGAGGCGGCGGGGTACGTTGGTATAAGAACGCGTCGTCAGAGCCTGTATCTCCACCAGAAGCTGACGATTGCCCTCCGAAGCCACCGTCACGACCGAGCCTGGCGAACCTGTCGGCCGCTCGGCCAGAAATAGAGCGGATGGGTTATCGACCTCGGCCAGGCCCGCCGCCGTCATCTCGAAGATGCCGACCTCGTTGGTCGAGCCGAATCTGTTTTTGACCGCCCTGATTATGCGGTAGTTCCTATGGGTGTCGCCCTCGAAGTAGAGGACGGTATCGACGATGTGCTCCATTATCTTAGGCCCGGCTATCGAGCCGTCTTTGGTCACGTGGCCAACGATGAAGGTTGAGATTTTAAGGCTTTTGGCTATCCTAAGGAGTCGGGCCGAAACCTCTCTGACCTGGCTTATACTTCCCGGAGCCGAGGTGATATCTGGGCAGTAGACGGTCTGGATGGAGTCAATGATGATGAGACTCGGCATGACCTCTTCTATCTCGGCCTCGATCCGATCGAAGTCCGTCTCGGCCAGGATTAGCTGGTTTGGTGAGACTCGGCCGAGCCGGTCGGCCCGAAGCTTTATCTGCTCGCAGGACTCCTCGGCCGAAACTATCAACACCTTGCCTGGCGCCTGAGCGGCGACGTTGTTTGCCACCTGAAGAAGGAGGGTTGATTTGCCGATGCCGGGAACCCCGCCAAGAAGCATCAGCGAACCTTGGACTATCCCCCCGCCAAGAACCCGGTCGAATTCCTTGATCTTTGTCGCCATCCTGCTCTGACCGATGCTCTCAATGGAGCCTATCTCCCTCGACTTGACGGAGACGCCTTTTGCAGAGGGGCTCTTCTTGGCTTCCCTTGCGACCTCTTCGAGCATGGTATTCCACTCCCCGCAATCTGGGCACTTACCCATCCATTTTGGAGAGATGTATCCACAGCTCTGACACCTGACTAGGGTTTGGGTCTTGGCCACATCAGCCCTTTCTAAGTTATGCTCGCCTTCTCCTTGATGGCGACGAGCGCGATCTTTCCATCCTTTGCGTCGATCTTTATCCGTTTGGCGCTCGAGAAATCTCCGCGCAAGATGGCCTCGGAGAGCGGGTCTTCGATCAGACGTTGAATCGCCCTTCTGAGTGGCCGGGCCCCGAGCTTTCTGTCATAACCCTCCTTGGCCAACAGGGCCTTGGCTGCTTTGGTCAAACGAAGCTCTGTGCCGGTCTCTTCGAGGTGATCGAGTATCCGCTTCATCATCAGATCGACGATGCCAAGGGTATCTTCCTCGCTCAGCTCACGAAAGACTATTATGTCGTCTAAGCGGTTCAGGAACTCGGGCTGAAAGGTCTTTTTGAGCTCATCCATTATCTTGGCCTTCATCTCGCCGTGGTTGGCCGCAGGCTCGTTATGCTTGGAAAAGCCGAGCTTGCTCTCCTTATTAATGGTCTTGCTTCCAAGGTTGGAAGTCATGATGATTATGGTGTTCTTGAAGCTGACCGTCCGCCCCTTGGCGTCGGTCAACTTGCCGTCCTCCAATATCTGAAGCAGGACGCCAAAGACGTCGCGGCTGGCCTTCTCTATCTCGTCGAAGAGAACGACCGAATAAGGCCGGCGGCGCACGGCCTCGGTCAGCTGGCCCCCCTCCTGATAGCCAATGTAGCCGGGAGGAGCGCCGATCAATTTGGAGGTCGAGTGCTTCTCCATGTATTCCGACATATCCAGTTGGATGAGGGAGGATTCGTCGCCGAAGAGAAATTCGGCCAATGCCTTGGCGAGCTCGCTCTTGCCGACGCCTGAGGGACCCAAGAATATAAAGGAGCCGCTCGGACGCTTGGGGTCCTTCAAGCCCGCCCTGGTCCGGCGGATGGCCTTCGATATGGCCGCGACGGCCTCCTGCTGGCCGATGACCCTCTGGTGAAGGGCTTTTTCCATCTTAAGGAGCCTCTTGGACTCCTCTTCTCCTATCTTGCTGACCGGTATACCGGTCCAGACGGAGACGACCTCGGCTATCTCCTTTTCGCCAACGCTGACTCCGCTCTTACCATCCTTGGAGCCAAAAAACTCTTTCGACTCCTTCATCCGTTTGATTATGGCCCGTTCATCATCTCTGAGGCTCGCAGCAAGCTCGAAGTTTTGCGCCTCGACTGCCGCCTCCTTCTCCCGCCTCACCTTTCTCAGCTCCTCTTCGAGCTCCTTGGCCTTGGGTGAGGTCAGTCTGGCTTTCAAGCTGACCTTGGAGGCGGCCTCATCGATTAAGTCTATCGCCTTGTCGGGCAAGAAGTGATCGGTGATATACCTGCTGCTCAAGTTGGCCGAGGCCATTATGGAGGAGTCGGTTATCTCCACTTTGTGGTGGAGTTCATATCTTTCACGAAGACCTTTAAGTATCGAGATCGTCTCATCGACGCTGGGCTCCTCGACCATGATGGGTTGAAAGCGCCTCTCAAGAGCGGCGTCCTTCTCGATGTGCTTGCGATACTCGCTTAAGGTTGTCGCCCCGATCGTCTGGATCTCACCTCTGGCAAGCGAGGGCTTCAAGATGTTGGCGGCATCGATGGCCCCCTCGGCCGAACCGGCTCCGACCAGGGTATGTATCTCATCTATGAAGATTATGACATCGCCGTCCCTCTTTATCTCCGCAAGCACCTTCTTTAGCCTCTCTTCAAATTCACCGCGATATTTGGAGCCAGCCACAAGGGCGCTCAAATCCAAAGAGTATATCCTCTTTCCTTTCAGAAGATCCGGCACCTCGCCGCGGGAGATGAGTTGAGCCAAACCCTCGATGATGGCCGTCTTGCCCACCCCGGGATCGCCGACCAGAACCGGATTGTTCTTGGTCCGCCTGGTCAGTATCTGCATGACCCGCTCTATCTCCTTGATCCTTCCGATGACCGGGTCCAAGGAGTCCTCCAGGGCGGCCCTGGTCAGATTGACCCCAAACTCGTCCAACGCGCCGGGTTTTGAGTTGAATAGGTTGTGATTCATCCTGGGCTCCTCCCCTTCGCTTCCTCCTAGGCGCAAGACCATCTCTTTGATGCCTTCCAGGTTTATGCCGAACTCTTCCAATATCTTGGCCGCCACACCCTCGCGCTCCTTGGCCAGACCCAAGAGGATATGCTCGGTGCCGACGTGGCTATGGCCGAGCTTTAAGGCCTCCCTTAGGGAGAGCGCCAAGACCTTCTTGGCCCGTGGGGTAAAGGGTATGTGGGCGGACGGAGCGGTCGTCCCCACGTCCATCTCCTCTTCTAGGCGGAGTTTTATATCGTCTATCTCCGGACCGATATCTTCGATTATCCTAATGGCAACCGCATCCTCCTCCTCGCCGATGAGAGCAAGGAGCAGGTGCTCGGTTCCAACATGGCTTCTCTTGAACCTCTTAGCCTCATCCTGAGCTGTAAGTATCACCCGTCTGGCCCGGTCCGTAAATCTATCGAACAATCAGATCATCCACCTTCCTTGATCTCAAAGAGTCTCTTCTTGATTATTTCGGCCCTAAGACCGTCCTGCATATCATCGTCGTCGCCTATCTCCCTTACGATCGCCCCCGGAGAGACGGCCGACATGAGTTCCAGTATGTGTCCGCTCTCGACCTTCTTTAAGAGTCCAAGATCGGCTCCGAGCAGGAGCATGGAGAGATTATCGACAGCTTCCTCAAACGAGAGGAGCTTGGCATGGGTCAAGGTTCCAAAAGAGCGCAAGACCTCATCCATCAACCTGGCCTTCTCTTCCCTAAGAAGGGCCGCTCTTGCTGCTCTCTCCCTCTCTACGACCAGGGTGGCCGCCTCTTTGACCTCGCCGATGACATCGGCCTCGCTCTGACCGAAAGCGGCCGTCTTGTAGAGATAGTAGAAGTTTCCAAAGACCTCGCCTCCGCTCGCAAAGACGCCGTCCATCATGACCATCTTCGATTCGTAGAGGTTCAAGGAGAGCGAATCTATCTCATCGTTCATCATGAGCCCGGGCAGGTGAAGGACGAGTGAAACCCTGATGCCGGCCCCAAGGTTGGCAATCGACTCGGTGAGATAGCCAAAGTCGCTCAAGAAGGAGTAGGGCAGATTCTCGCTCAAGAGATCGTCGGTATCGTCGGCGGTCTTGAAGGCCTCTTCGATATTAAAACCGGCGGCAAAACCCTGAATCTTGAGATGATCCTCATAATTTACGGCTATAGCCAGGTTGGGTTCGTCCCGGCTGAGCAGGGTGGCCCGCCCCTCTCCTCTCGCGGCGAAATCCCAGAAGTGGCCATCAAAGGCCGTATTCATCATCCCCTCTTCGGCCGAGGAGATGTAGAGACCGCCCAGGGCCTCATCCTTGCCTATGGAGGTCCAGATGAAGTCCAAGATCTCTTGCCGTTCGCTCTCCGTCGCCAAATGGGGAAAGAAGAAGTATTCCAGATTGCGCAGGAGGGTGACTTGACTTGCGACCACAATGTCGGAGAAGCCGCCCCCTCTGATCTCTTCCGTCTTTGTATTGTCCAACTTATCCATATCTACCTCAACGTTAGCTGTTTTTCCAAATTAATTATCTCATCTCTGGTATCGGCAGCCTTCTCGTATTCCTCTTCCTTGATATAGAGCTTGAGTTTTCGACGGAGCTTATGGAGCTTGATGCCGATCTTGGTCGTCTCCTCAAGGCCTTTGGGTATCTTGCCGCCGTACTCCGCGTCGCCATAGGACTCTTTGATGGTCTCTCTTAAGGCCGGAGCGAAGGCTTTATAGCACTCGCTGCAGCCAAGAAACCCTTCTTTGAAGTAGGAGTTGAGCTTGGTTGAACAATTCTTGCAGGTAACCTCCTTGCCCGCCAGACCGCCCCTTGGGGCCGGTACGATCGCGACCGGTTTGAGACCCTCGAATATCTCGCTCAAGGGCTTGAAGGTCATGTCCTTCCAGAGGTTCTTGAAACAATCTTCACAGAGATTGGTCCTGATAACCTTGTTATTCAATACCCTTACAAAGTAGATGAAGGATGCATTCTTTCTGCATACATCACAAAACATGGGGATCCTCCTTGAAGGTGGAATGGTTCAATCTAAATTCTATCACCTTTGGAACCCATCTTGCCATCTGGCCAGATGGGACGGGTGAAGGGGTCTCTTTAAGACTCTTTACTCTTCGGCCTCATCTGTGGAAATAAGATGACCTCTTGAATGGAGTGGGAGTCGGTAAGGAGCATGACCAGTCTATCGACTCCGATCCCCAGGCCACCGGTCGGCGGCATGCCGTACTCTAGAGCCCTTACGAAATCGTCATCCAAGCGATGGGCTTCGTCATCTTCGTCGCTTAGTTGACTTAAGAATCTTCGCCTCTGCTCCAAGGGATCGGTCAGCTCGCTGAAGGCGTTGGCAATCTCGCGGCCGGCCACGATGAGCTCGAACCGCTCGACGACGCTGGGATTGTCAGGATGGCTCATGGCGAGCGGGGTGATCTCGGCCGGATAGTCGAAGATGAAGGTGGGATCGACAATCCTCCCCTCGACCAACTTTTCGAAAATCTCGGCTATTATTTTGCCTGGGCCAGCGCCCTTGTCGACTTCAACCTCGTTATCCTTGGCTATCTTGCAGAGAGCGCCCACTTCCATGTCGAACGATAACTTAAGACCAGTGAACTCCTCTATCGCCTCGAGCATCGTATAGCGCTTCCAGCCATTTTCAAAGTCGAGGCCATTGCCCTCATACTGGGCTACCCGGCCACCTAGAACCTCTTGGGCAACCGAGCCGACCAACTCTTTGGTCAGCTCCATCATGTCATTATAATCGGCATATGCCTGGTATACCTCAAGCATGGAGAATTCGGGATTATGCCTTGCGCTCATCCCTTCATTGCGAAAATTACGGTTCAGCTCGTAGACCCTTTCCAGGCCTCCGACGATCAGACGCTTCAAGTAGAGCTCGGGCGCTATCCTCAAATAGAGATCGATATCCAAGGCGTTGTGATGGGTGATGAAGGGTTTGGCCGTCGCCCCACCGGGTATCTGTTGAAGCATCGGCGTCTCCACCTCCAGAAACCCGCGTCCATCAAGAAAGGCCCTTATGGCCTTGACCGCCTGGATTCGCTTGATGAAGACCTCTTTTACCTCGGGATTGACGATGAGATCCAAGTAGCGTTCGCGATGTCTCTTCTCGATATCCTTTAGACCATGCCACTTTTCGGGCAAGGGGCGCAGGGATTTTGTAAGGAGGGTAAAGCCATCCACGGCCACCGAGAGTTCGCCCCGCCTCGTCTTGAAGATACGGCCGGATACGCCGACGATGTCTCCGATGTCAAAGCCAAGAAAGAGATCGTAATCCTCCTTGCCCATCTTATCTTCGGCCAGATATAGCTGAATGCGCCCGCTAAGATCGCCCAGGACCGCAAAGCTCGCCTTGCCGTGCCTTCTTAAGGCAAAGATGCGACCGGCTATTACGACGCAATCCTCGGTCTCGTCGCCAGCCTCTATCCCTTGATGGGCCGAGATGATATCGGCTATCTTATCGGCTGGATCAAAATGGCGGGCGAACGGGCTGACGCCTCTCTCTTTAAGCTCATCGAGCTTATGGCGGCGAATGGCCATAAGCTCGTTTAACTCGGTATTATCCAAAGATTACCTCTCAAAGACTACTGTTTTATGTCGACGACCAGGTATTCGAGCACTCCGGCTGGCACATTGACCATCACCTTATCTCCGGCCTTCTTGCCAATTATGGCCAGCCCCACCGGGGATTCGTTGGAGATCTTGTTGTTGAAGGGGTCGGCCTCGGCCGAACCGACCAGCATATGCTCGACCGTCTCGTCGGTCTCCAGATCCCTTAAAACCACCTTGCAGCCGAGAGTGACCTCATTCGATTTTTCGCCCGCTTTGATGACTCTGGCGCAATTTAGAGTGACCGTTATCTGCTGGAGCCGCCCTTCCAGAAAGGCTTGCTCGTTCTTGGCATCATCATACTCGGAGTTTTCTGAGATGTCGCCAAATTCGATGGCCTCCTTAATCCTCTGAGCCACCTCGCGCCTCTTCTTGGTGGTGAGATATTCAAGCTCCTCTTTGAGTTTGACAAATCCTTCTTCGGTTAGAATTATTTCCTTGTCTATCAAAGCAATCCCCTCACTTTTTAACCAGATATAGAAATAGCACTGCGAAAAGCAGTGCTCGAGTGGTTTAAAAAGATATTATAAAAAAATCAGCTTTAAGTGTCAAAAGGTTCACTCGGATTGGAATAGTTGAGCCTCCTTCTCGTGCGGTAGAACCACCTCTTGTTGCTCTTTAAGGCGGCGTTCTTCCTGATCTCCTTGATCTCCTCTCTGGTTATTCTCCGGCCGAAGCTGCGGAAACCGGCCAGCTTAAAACCGTGTTTGGCGGCAAGCTCGGATATCTTTTCGGCGGTGGCCACCTTGACGGTGCCAAGATCGAAGTTCTCCTTTATCCCCTCCAAGGAAAGGATTATCGTCTCGGCCATGCAGGCGTAGACATACTTCTGCTTCAAGCTGAAGTCGTAATCGTAAGAGAGCTCCCTCTTAACCCTCATGCCGGGTATCCTGATTATGCCGCCGTCAAAGACGAGTATGTCATCTCTCTCCTCTAAGACCGATTTGGAGACATCAGGCGGCTGGGCCACGTCGCAGACGACGGTGCCCGGCTCTAGATAAGAGGCGTCGATGATGGCGTGGGCATCGCTGCTGGCCGTAATAACGAGGTCTGTCCCTTTCAGGGCCTCTTCGATATCGGTCGCCACCGAGACGCTGGTGAGTCTCCTTAGCTTATCGGCTTGGACCTCAAGAGCTTCAGCCCGCCGGCCGACCAAAACCATCTCGCCGACCTCTGGGGCCATGATCTCACTGACGGCCCGGCCGATGGAGCCGGTCGCACCGACCACAGCAAGGCGTGCTTTGGAGAGGCGAATGCCCATAAGTTTGGCCGCCTTCTTGCTCCCCTCGACGGCCGCGGCCACCGTATAGCCGTTTCCGGTGGTTATGGGTAGGGCCGCGTCTTTGGCGATGGCAAGACCGGAGTTGACCGCGATAGAAGTGAAGCCGCCAAGACCTACTATCGTTGCCCCTTTGGATTTGGCAAGCTCTATGCCCTCCAGGATCTTCTTCTGAGCCAGGGCCGTATCCTCGATCATCTGCTCGGGAAGAAGAGGTATGGTGATGAACCAGCCCTCGGCCTTGGACCCCGTCTTGGAGACAAGACCCGTCACGTGAGAAGCCACAAAAGGCGGGCGCTCGCACATCCAAAGAAGCATCTTCTTTAAAAAGGCTTCCGGTTTTCCCGCCGCCTTCTTCTCGAACCTTACAACGTCATCTATATCTAGGGGATGGACTAGAAAACCAAATCTCTTCAATCGACTCTAACCCGCTTCCATCTTGGTCTTTATGCCACTCAGCATCATCTCGGAATTCTCCTTGACCTTCATCTCCAGGACCGGGCCCAAGAGTTCCTCTAGATTGGGCATGCCAAAATCGAAATCTACCGTCATGGTTACCTTGGTCCCGCCAGGCGTCTCCTCAAAGCGCCATTCACCTTCAAACTTATCGAGATCTCCCTCCAAGAGCTTGTAGGTAATCTTGGGGGTCTCATCGTCAAAGATCTCCTCTTCGGTCCAGCTTATCGGGATGCCATCCACCTCGGTCTCCCAAGCGGTGACCGTCCGGTTGGCCTCCTTCTTGATGAGCCTCACCTCATTTACATCGGGCATGAAATCTGGAAACTTCTCCATATCGCTAGCCAGCTCATAGACGTCTTTCTTACCCGCACCTATCTCTATCGAAGTCTCGACATAGGGCATAAAATTCCTCCTCGTTTAAGCGAATAATTTATCATAAACCTCGCCCGCTTTCTTCATGGCGGCCTCGGTTATCGAGATCACCTTATCTATCTGATCAGCCGTTATGACGAGTGGTGGCTCAAACCTAATGACTTTGGGATTATTTATGGTATAGACGGCCGTAACCCCGCCCTTTGCCATCTCGGGCAGGATCACCCCGCCAAGGCCTTCTTTGGCAAGTTCTAGGCCGATCATCAGTCCCAAGCCCCTGACATCGGCGATCAGATTTGGGTATCCCTCTTTTAACTCCCTTAAGCCAGCCATAAGACGCCGTCCCATCTCATCTGCCCTCTCTGAGAGGTTCTCTTCGAGGATAACCTCGATGGCGGCCTTGGCGGCCGCGCAGGCGAGCGGATTGCCGCCGAAGGTCGAGGTGATTATGAGCGGATTCTTGCGGAAGGCCTCCCAGACTTTAGGCGTTCCCACGAAAGCGCCTATGGGCATGACCCCGCCGCTCAAACCCTTGGCCAAGGTCATGATGTCGGGCGCCACATCGAAATGTTCGACGGCAAACATCTTACCGGTCCGGCCAAGTCCGGTCTGTATCTCGTCGACTATCAGCAGGGCTCCAGAATTCTCTGCGATCTCTTTGACCCTCTTTAGATAGCCGTCCGGGGCGACTATGATGCCGCCCTCGCCTTGGATTGGCTCGATTATTACCGCCGCCGTCTCCTCGCCCACCGCCGCCTCCATCGCCTGGACGTCTCCATACGGGATGTGCGTAAACCCGCCGACCAATGGCTTGAATGGTTCACGGTACTGATCGCGCCCGGTGGCCGAGAGCGCCCCGAAGGTCTTGCCGTGAAATGCATTTAAGGTCGAGACTATCTCGGTTCGTCCGGTAGAGAGCCTTGCCAATTTGAGAGCGCCCTCGACCGCTTCGGCTCCGCTATTTACGAAAAAGGAGTACTTGAGGTCGCCGGGGGTCACCTTGGCTATCAATTCGGCCAGATCGGCCAGGGGTTTATTTAAGAAGATCTTGGAAGCGAGCGACATCAGTTTCATCTGCTCGGTCGCGGCCTTAATGACTCTGGGATGGGAGTGACCGACGTTGAAGACGCCGTAGCCGCCGGCGCAATCTATGAACTCTCTCCCCTCGACGTCGGTTATGACCGCCCCGCTCGCCTTGTATTCCACCTTATCGTAGCCGGTTATCTTGAGCAGTTTGGCTAAAGAGGGGTTATGATACTCCTTAATCTTGTAAAGTGTCTCTTCGGTTATTCTCTTTGCCTCTTCTGAGTCTATCTCTATCTCCCGTCCTTTGAAAAATCGATTATCCTCGGTTTAAAATCGAGCTCTTTTAAGAGCCCCGAATAGTCGGCCGGCTTTACCTCCTCCACTTTCTTGCCCAATATGGCAATCATGGTCGCCTCCATGACATTGGTGCCGAACGAGCGCCCCTCAAATTCCGGGGTGGTCGTAATGAGCAATTCTACCCCACGTTCCTTCAAGTCTTCAATATCGGACTCAGTTATCGTATTGGTCAAAACCCACTTGCCCCCCATGTTTTTAGGCATAAATTTTCTGATGAAGATGTAGTCTCCGGCGATTATGTCGGCATCCTGGTAGTGCTTGGCATACTTCTCCTTGGGCTCCTTCTCCTGAGCCGATCCGGTCGGGTAGAGAAGCCTGTGAGGTATCCAGACAACGATGGGGAGCAGCAGAGAGGCGACGAAACGGAAGGTCTTAATCGATCTCATCATGATCGGGATGCCAAGTCCAAAAATCAGATCGCCAAATCTCATTTCACACCCCGCTTCATGGAGGGCCTCGGCCATCCCGAAGCGATCCACGGCGCTCGTCATGAGGACCTTTTTGCCTTTTAAGGAGAGCTTCGCCTCATCGATCAGGTAGCGGACAGTCTCCCTTTCCAATGTATCCTTGAGCCCGCTCCCATCGACGACCGGAGTTATCTTGGCCGAATCCTTAAATCTCTTTGCATCCCGCTTGACATACCTCTTATTTCCGGCAAAGAGGTAGAGATCGATCCCGCCAAGTCCGATGGCATCGACCTTGCCATCGAGCTCCTTTAAGCTCTTTATGGCCTTCTTGAAATCGCCATCTGTGCCGACCCTTTCGATGGTGAATTCCTCACCTAAAAAACTCTCGGTCGCCTTGTGATTACGCTTTGAGGAACCGAGACTTACGCTGACTATCCTCTTCACCCTGCCCCCTAATAAAATCAGAGCATTATTATAGCAGACAAAGGGGCTTGGATTGGTAAAATCGATTATCATACAGTCCTTTTCGCCAAATGTTTCTATTTTTTGGCCTTACGGCCAAAATGAGCGCCGTTTTAAAATGTGCGAAGGCTAAAAGACGAGGGCCTCATTAGAAGAAGCGGCTGAGATGATCAACATCTCAGCCGCTAAAAAACTTAAGCAAAAAGATAGCTTTTCTTACGCGAGTTCCGTCGCTATGGGCTCAAGCAACCTCTTCATCTGCATATCCATCAGGGCCTCGTTGCCGTCATGAGAGACGACTCCGATTAGGCGGAAGTTAGTCGCACAAACCGGCCCGGAACAGAACATCAAAACGTTGCCTTTTGGGGTCTCGATGGTCATCTCCCTTGCGGAATCCAGACCTATCTTGCTCGACGCTTCATGAGCTGAGTTGAAGATATCTGTAAATGTAGCCCCAACAAGCGCCAAGTTGAAGGAGCTATCAATGGAATCTTGGGCCAGCATATCACCCCTATTGCTTATAACGGCTGAGGCCATGTAGCCCTTGATATCTCTCAGGCTCATAAGATGATTTTCTAGTGCCAATTGTTACACCCCCTCTCTAAGGGATTCCTCTCGTAGGGCCACCCTCTGTCGCCCTTCAAATCATTTGCTAGTATAGATTATCTTCGAGGTCTTGGCTGAGATCTAACGACAATCATGTCAATAGATGCTCCGAAAATAATAAGAGCCGAGGCTGTTTTATCAACTCGGCTCATGCTGTTATCGTTTGTTATATTAATTACCGAGTTAAATCGGTTAATTGCACATTAATATTCTCACGAATAAATATGGGTGTCAAGAAAGATGCAAAAATAAGAGGTGGTTAAACAGCAAGAATTGCTTAACCGCCAAAAGACATCCTTTTAAGATCGTTAATTAGCTGAGCTCGGCCTCTATGGGCTCAAGCAACTTCTTCATCTGCATATTCATTAAAGCCTTGTTGCCGTCTTGGGACAATGCCCCGATGAGGTGAAACCGAACTTTGGCATTCGGACCCGAAGAGAACATCGCGATGTCTCCCTTGGGAGTCTCTACCCGAAGCCATATAGCCCTTAATATCCTTAAGACTTGCAAGATGATCCTCTAAAGCCATTTTATCCCTCCTTCTAATTTAAGACTTTTGCCGGCCAATTTGGCCGTAAATCCTTACGATCGTTCATTTGAAATCGATATGGTCGCATATCCCAACCTAGCAGCGACTCATGCCCATGAGTGTTGACCGAAAGATCCAACTTAAAGTGCCGAAAAAAATAGACCCATCCAAACAAGATCTTGAGCTGAGCGGTTAAGTCCTTTACCCTTCGAAATCGTGGTTTTCGGCAAATAATATGGAGGGGATAATCTCATAATCGGGCATTTATGTCCATATCGAATATTTTGTATCAAAACAGCGTGGCCGTAGGCGATGATGGAAAAGAGGGCTGTAATTTCCCCTGGGCCGCTCCTTAGCGAAGTAATCAAAACCGACTCAAACGTTCTTGTCAAAGAGTATCTTAAGGCCAAAGAGGGTAAGATCGGGGTTTAACTCATCTATCGTAGTGCTTATCTCAAAAGCCAGTTCGGCTAGGCCCCCAGTCGCCACAACCTTTGCTTCTTTGCCTATTTCGTCCTTAATCATCTCAGCAATCCTGTCGACCGCTCCGGCCGCTCCATAGAGTATTCCGGACTGGAGACTTTCGGTCGTATTCTTGCCTACCGCTTTCTTTGGAACCTTCAGATCTACCCTGGAAAGTCTGGCTGCCATCTCGAAGAGGGCTTCGGCCGATGTCTCGATGCCTGGAACTATCGCACCTCCAAGATATTCTCCCTTTTCACTGATGGCATCGAAGGTGGTGGCCGTACCGAAATCGACCACTATGACCGGGCCGCCGTATATACGATGGGCCGCAGCGGCGTTGACGATGCGGTCGGCGCCGATCTCGTGAGGATTGTCGTAAAGGATGGTCACACCGGTCTTAAGGCCCGGGCCAACGACCAAAGGCTCGACGCCAAGCAGCTTTTGACCCATTTCAATCAGCGAGGCGGTGCAGTGGGGAACGACCGAGGAGATGATCATGGCATCCAACTCATCGAGTCCCATCTTCTTCATGCTCAAGAGGGAAAAGATGGCGGCTCCAACTTCGTCGGCCGTCTCGTCCTTATTGGTCGAGATGCGCCAGCTCTCCTTGAGATCATCCCCCTCAAAGACACCGAAGGAGCTCTGGGTGTTGCCTACATCGGCGACAAGCAGCATAAGGCAGCGGCCTCCATAGATTTAAAAAAGGTGATTCCTACCTAACTGGTACTGTGATATGATACCTTTATGCTTGATAACCAG